>JAJZHR010000415.1 GCA_021810815.1 Acidobacteriota bacterium
GTGCACGACTGCGTCATGGAAACGCAGGACGCCGGCCTCAAAATCGGCACGGAAACCACCGCCGAAATTCACGGCATCCGCTTCGAGCGCTGCCAGATCAAGACCAGCTCGCGCGGCCTCTGCATCCAACTGCGCGACGAGGCCGATGTGCACGACATTGATTTCCGCGACATCACCTTCGTCTCCCGCTTCTACTCCGACCCATGGTGGGGACGCGGCGAGGCCATCTCCTTCACCGCCATTCCCCGCGCTCCGGGCATCAAACTCGGCAAGCTGTACGACGTGCGCGTGTCCAACGTCACCGGTCGCGCAGAGAACAGCGTCAGGATTTGCGGCAGCTCAAAGAGCCGCGTCCACAACATCACCCTCGACCGCGTCGATGTGACGCTCGACCGCTGGACCCGCTACCAGGGCGGCCTGTATGACAATCGCCCCACCACCGCCATGGCCGGCATTGAGCCGCACGACACTCCCGCCTTCAGCATTGAGCACGCCGACAACATCACCCTTCGCAACTGCAAAGTGGCCTGGGGAGCGCATGTGCCGGACTCCTTCACCTATGCGGTCGAGGCCAAGGACGTCACCGGCCTCAAGATAGAAGGCCTCGTAGGAACATCCGCGCGGCCATCCCTCGGAAAGGCGGTCTCCATCACATGAGGCAAAATCCAACTACAGTTCCTGCCAGCAGCCAAACCTGGCTTCGAAGCTGCGTAACCGCGTTGGCTGCCTTGCTCCTGCTCTCCGGCGGCAACGCATTCGCGCAGCAGAGCTTTCCCGTCCACCCACCTCCCATTCGTACGACAGAACTCGTCGGCACGGCTCCCCCGCCCGCGCAGATCTTCAAAGTCTTCCAGTTTCCAGCGAACATGATTCCGCGCATCGACGGCAACACCGACGACTGGGCCATGGTGCCGGAGAGCTACTCCATCGGCCTCGACCAGATGCACGACGACGAGCACAAGCACGCCAGGCCCGACCCCAGCGACCTCGATGTCCACGTCAAAGTCGGCTGGGTCAAAGGCCTGAACCGCCTCTATTTTCTCTATGAGGCCTATGACAACTACTGGGACTTCGCCGACCCCGGCCTGCACAACGACACCTTTGAAATCGTGGTCGATGGCGACCGCTCCGGCGGCCCTCTCATCCCCCAGTTCCGCAACAATCCCGATCAGGACGAGTGGGACGCGCACTTCTCCATGCATGGCGTGCAGGCGCAGAACTATCACATCTTCACCCCTTCCGAAGGCAAGGACTGGGCGCTCGCATGGGGGTGCCAGCCGTGGGACAAGGAGCTCCCCTACGCGAACCACGCGCAGAAGTACAACTTCAGGCCGGGCGAGGCAGGGAAGTATGTGCTCGAGTTCTACATCACGCCCTTTGACTACGCCGGCTGCGAAGGACCGCAGCGCTCCGTCGAGTCCATCCTCTACGAGAACAAAATCATCGGCCTCTCCTGGGCGGTCATGGACTACGACGGAGACAAGAGGAGCAACGGCTTCTGGAACCTCTCCAGCGAGCACGCCATGTACGGCAACGCCTCCCTGCTGCGGGAGTTTCGCCTCATGCCGCTGGAGCCGCAGTTTCAAAAGGCCATCCAGGCCCAGTGGACCTTCAAAGTCCTGGACATGAAGCGCCGCCTCGTCGCCTTCCAGGACCAGTCCGTCGGCAAAATCACAAGCTGGAAGTGGGACTTCGGCGACGGCACCACATCGACCGAGCAATACCCCTTGCACACCTACCAGAAGGCGGGCCAATACGTCGTCGTCCTTTACGTCGAGGGCCCCGCAGGCAAATCGCGCATGTCGAAGGTCTGGGACGTGACGCTGCGGTAGCAGTCGGGGCGCTATTCTGCGCTCTGCTCTTCCAGCGTCACGGCGTGGGTCAGTCCAGTGGCCTCCAGCGTCGCCCCCACCAGCGCCTCATTCCCCATGCAGGAGTTCAGCAGCAGGTGGTAGAGGTGGCGATCCGCCCAGTCGTGGTGGTGGTAGCGCCGCACATACTCGCTCCGGCGGCGATCCGTCGCCAGAATCTCCTGCTCCGCATGTTTCGCCTTCTCCGGAAAGTGCTCTGTGAACCAGCGGATCTTGCGCGGCAGCGAAGCGTACACAAAAATGTGGAACACGCCGGGAACGCCGTTCAGAATGCTCGAAGCTCCGCGGCCCACGATCACGCAGTGGCCCGCCTCCGCCTCGGCGCGGATGGTCTTCTGCACCAGTGCGTTCATCATCTCCGAGTCGAACATCGCATTCGCCGGAACCCCGCCGGGAGCCGGCTGCATATCTCCCTGCATGAAGGCCCTGCCCACGCGCTGATACCACGGGTCCGTCCGCTCGTCGTAGTCCGCCACCTGCTCCGGAGTGACTCCGGCCATCGCCGCCACCTGGTCGATCAGGCAGTGATCCACCAGCTTCCAGCCAAGATGGTGCGCCAGGTGGGCCGCAAACTCCGCCCCCTGACTTCCGTATTCGCGCTCCACCGTGATGACTTTGATCATGTCCTTGCACCTTGCTGCCGAGAAGCCTAGCACGGGCGGCAAAGAGGGTCTAGCGATTTTGCCCGGCCGCAACTTTCAGCGAGTCTCTCGCCGCTGCCGTTGCCAGGTCCTCTCAGCTTTTGCCTTTATCCATTCCTGCTCTTTGCCTCTATTCGTTCTCATCCGCGAAATCCGCGGCTGAGCCTTTGCAATTAAGCCACTACATCTTCAGTTCCACCAGCGTCACGCCCGCCCCGCCCTCGTTGTGCGGCGGCTCGCTCACCGTCGCCACCTGCGGATGCCGCTTCAACTGCTCCCTCAGCGCCCGCCGCAGAATACCCATGCCCGTTCCGTGAACGATGCGAATACGCGGCAGGCCAGCCAGAAATGCCCGATCCAGAAAGCGTTCGAGGTCCGTAGTCGCCTCGTCCACGTTGCGGCCGATCAGGTTGATCTCCGATGGCGTCAGGTCAGGGTCGTGGCTGGTGGAGACCGTGATGTTCCTGCTCCGGCGCGCAACCTCCAGCGCGGACACTGCGACCGTCTGCCTTGCGCGATGCACCACTTCGCTGATGTCGTCGCGGGTCACGCGCATCTTCATCGACCCGATGGAGACCTCGAACGTCTTCTCGTCCACCTTCCGCTGCACCGTCCCGGTCTGTTTGCTCGCCGGCCCCAGCGATCTCAGCTTCACCGTGTCGCCCACTTCGACTTCCCTCACCAGATGCGGCTGCGCGTTCGCGTCTCCCTTG
>JAJZHR010000416.1 GCA_021810815.1 Acidobacteriota bacterium
GATGATCGATACCGCATGGATCATCACGGAGACGGAGCTGGCGCCGCGCCTGCTAGCTGCCGATCTCGCCTCCGGCCGCGACTGTCCGCAGCTCTTCGCGCAGGTTCGCGGACATCGCATGGCCAAAGCGGCTCTCGAAAACGCTGTCTGGGACCTCGACGCGCAACGTCAGAAGCTCTCGCTCTCCAAGCTGCTCGGCGGCACGCGCGACACCATCCCCTGCGGCGTGTCGATCGGCATTCAGCCCACGCCGGAGATGCTGATGCAGAAGATCGAGACCGAGCTGGCGGCCGGCTACCAACGCATCAAGCTGAAGTGCAAGCCCGGGTGGGACACCGCGATCTTTGAGCAGGTCCGCGAGCGTTGGCCGCACATCCTGCTCAGCTGCGACGCCAACTCCGCGTATCAGCTCACGGACTCCGACCACATCGCTGCATGGGACAAGTTCAACCTGCTGATGATCGAGCAGCCGCTCTGGTACGACGACTTCTTCTTCCACGCCGAGCTGCAGCGCCGCATCAAGACTGACATCTGCCTCGACGAGTGCATCCGCAATCAGCGCGACGCGCTTGCGGCACTTGAGCTCGGCAGCGGCCGCATCCTCAATATTAAGGTTGGCCGCGTCGGCGGCTTCACTGAAGCCATTGCCATTCACGACGCCGCGCAGCAGTTCGGTGTGGCCGTCTGGTGCGGCGGCATGTTGGAGACGGGTATAGGCCGCGCCCACAACATCGCGCTGTCGTCGCTGCCGAACTTCTCTCTGCCCGGTGATGTCTCCGCGTCAAAACGCTACTGGTCGCAGGATGTCATCGCACCGGAGGTAACGGTCAGCTCCGAAGGCACCATCACCGTCCCCACCACTGCGGGCCGGGGCTTCGAGGTCCTCCGCGAACGCATCGACGCCGTCACCGTTCGCACAAAAACTCTCGACCGCAAGGCGTGATCGCAACTTACTGCAGCGGAATCGGCATCGCCAGCAGCTCGCGTATCGCGTCCTGATATCCCAGCAGCTTCGGCAGCGGCATCACTTCGGAGGACGTCATCTGCACGTCCTCCGGAATCGTCTTTACCATCAACGCCCGCACCATCAGGTGCTCCATCACCTGGGCATACATCCAGTGCCCATCGCCGATCGCTCGCTGCTCAAACGTGATGGTGCCGCCAGGATAGAAGTGCGCCACAATGCCGTAGCCAAAGTTCACCGGATGCAGC
The DNA here is from genome assembly GCA_021810815.1 of Acidobacteriota bacterium. GTDB lineage: Bacteria > Acidobacteriota > Terriglobia > Terriglobales > Acidobacteriaceae > JAJZHR01. The sequence continues at coordinate 1,213 of JAJZHR010000416.1, forward strand.
ACCCGGCCTTCCACGCGGATCACATGCTTGTCTTCAGCATCGATCCACAGCCTGCCTGCCAGTCCCGTCAACAGGTCCGACAACATCGACGGTGGATGGAACTTCGGGTTCGGTTCAAAGTCCAGCACCACCTGCGGGTGTGTCGCATTCGCCAGCTGCGGCTGGCCCGGCGCATAGCTGTAGAGCATCGCCTGCGGCATCAGCTTCACCAGGCCGGCCGAGTCGTCGCGAATGCTGTCATCGCGTCGATGGTGGCGCAGAAACTCGTCAGGATGGGTGAGCGCCTGCTGCAGCCTCTCCCGTTCGGCAGCGTCGTCTGCTCCGGAGATTGGCTTGCCGTCGCGTTCCATCAGTCGCGCCACGCCGCCCTCTTTTGCCTCGATGATCTCTCGCGTCGTATCGCCCTTGGCGTCAATCTTCCGCTCGCGATACCGCACCGAAAAAGCTCCCTGCTGCTGCAGCACTTCGACCTCCGTCTGCGTCGCGGCCTGCACCCAGCTCAGTGGCGAACCGGCGGGCAGCGCCGTGTGTTCCGGCGTAGGCTCGACCGATCGCGGTGCCTGCGCCTTCATCCGCGCGCACCCTCCCGGCACAAACGTCGCCACCACGACCGCCAGCGCACCGCATAGGATTATTGCTCTCATCACCACCTGTCTCCCCGGCATCGTCTCTTCCACCAGTCTCTGTTTGTACGGCCCACGCATCTTCCCGTTCACAGATTAGACGACGCAGCCTCCGGTTAGGACGATTGTTTCCAGCAGCGCGGTTGGGTATAGTCGAGTCTGCACCGCATGGCATGTTCCGCACCGCGGTTGCCCAGGAGTTTCCAAGCTGCTTATGACGCCATCCGAAAGCAAAACTGTTATCGGCCCCAAGACCAAAGTCAGCGGAGAGATCTCCGGATCGGAGAATCTCACCGTCGACGGACAGGTCGAAGGTGTTATCCGTCTCGATGGTGCCTGCCTCACCGTTCGCGCGGAAGGGCATGTTCGCGCAACTGTGATCGCGCAGGACATCGTCGTTCTCGGGCGCGTCGAGGGTGAGATTCGTGCCTCCGGCCTGCTGCAACTGCGGGGCTCCGCCATCGTTCAGGGGGATGTCTTCGCCACGCGGCTTTCGATTGAAGATGGTGCCACGTTGCGCGGTCACGCAGACCCGTCCAAGGCCTCTGAGCCCGTCCCGGCCTGAGTGGACGCTTCATCATCGGCACATCGTCTAGGCCTGCATCGTCCCACACATTGTCTTCGCGGAGGCTGCATCCATGTTTGGTAAGTCAAAGAGAGAGACCGGGGGAGGGGCGCTGTCCTCCGAGCGCTCCGCGCGCCACTCCCGCGGATGGGGCGACGTTCGCAGCCATCTGCAGAAGAGCGAGTCCCTCCGCGTACTCGACTTCGGCCTCACCTCGCCCGCAAACATCAACTACCTCACCTCGCTCGGCCACAGCGTCTACATGGCCAACATCGTCCAGGACGCCACGCGGCCCGAGTGGCAGAAGCCAGCCTCAACCGACGCAATCGCCGACCCCAAGGCTGATCCCGACGCCAACTTCGACGTCGATCGGTTCATCGCCGCCAACCTCGACTTCTCCGGCCGCGACTTCGATGTCATTCTCCTCTGGGACACGGCGAACTACCTTCCTTCCGCAATGGTGCCCGCACTCTTTAGTCGCCTCCGCGAAGTTCTGCGACCAGAGGGCCGCCTGCTCGCCTTTTTTCACGGGAAACTTACCGGCCCGGAGACTGCCTTCTCGCGTTATCAACTGACCGACAGCGACGATCTCCTCGTGCTCGACGGCGGCGACTTCCCCGTGCGCCAGGTCTATCAGACGCGGCAGGTTGAACGCTTCCTCGAAGGCTTCAGCAACGTCCGTTTCTTCCTTGGGAAAGATAACGTGCGCGAAGTCATCGCCGTCCGCTAATCAAGCCCTGTTCAAGAGCGTAGTGGGAGCAGATGCGCTCCCACTACGAAGAACACATGCTGGCCGGATTACTTCTTGGCTGCGTCT
>JAJZHR010000417.1 GCA_021810815.1 Acidobacteriota bacterium
GGTGGCCGCCCTCCACGACGACGAGAAGCGCTTCGACGCCATTGATCCCTCCGCCCTCGACGCCCCCATCGCTGCCGATCGCGAAATCGTTCTCAACAACATCCACTCCACACTGCTCACCCTGGAGACCATCCGCCCCTGGGAGAAGAATCCCGACACCTACTCCAGCGGCATCACCAACAGCATCTTCGTCATCATGGAGCGCAAATACGCCTCCGCCGACACCCGCCTGCAGTCCGTCGTGGACCGCGAGAAGCTCATGCCCCAGGTCTTCGTCGAGGCCCGCAAGAACCTCAAGAACCCGCCGCGCATCTACACCGAAATCGCGCTCGAGCAGCTCCCCGGCCTTATCAGCTTCTTCCAGAACGACGTCCCCCTCGCCTTCACAGACGCCAAAGACCCCCAGATCAAGTCCGACTTCGCCAAATCCAACGCCGCCGTCATCGCCGCTCTGCAGAGCTACCAGTCGTGGATGAAGACCGACCTGCTGCCCCGTTCCAACGGCGACTTCCGCTTCGGCGCGGACACCTTCCAGAAGAAGCTCGCCTACGACGAAATGGTGGACATCCCCCTCGACCGCCTGCTCCAGATCGCCTACGACGACCTGCACAGGAACCAGGCCGCCTTCAACGCTCTCGCGAAACAGGTCGATCCCTCGAAGACACCCGAACAGGTTCTCGCCGAGCTTGCCACCATTCACCCCGCCCCCGACCAGTTGCTGCAGTCCTTCCACGGCACCTTCAACGGACTCATCACCTTCATCCGCGCCCACCACATCATCACCATTCCCAGCGATGTAGAGCCGACGCTGGAGGAAACGCCGCCCTTCATGCGCGCCACCACCTTCGCCTCCATGGACCCTCCCGGACCATTTGAGACCCACTCCAAAACCGCCTACTTCAACGTCACCCTCCCTGAGAGGGACTGGACCCCGGCCCACGTAGCCGAGCACATGGCCAGCTTCAACGTTGGCACCATCGTCAGCACCTCCGTCCATGAGGCCTACCCCGGCCACTACGTCCAGTTCCTCTGGATGCCGGAATTCCCCAGCAAAATCCGCAAAGTCATCGGCGCCAACACCAACATCGAAGGCTGGGCCCACTACTGCGAGCAGATGATGATGGAGCAGGGCTATGACGATCCCGGCCCCGGCGCCACCCCCGCGCAGCTCCGCGAGTACCGCCTCATCCACCTCGGCCAGCTTCAGGACGCGCTCCTGCGAGACGCCCGCTTCATCGTCGCCATCCGCATGCACACCGGCGTCGGCGGACCGCTCACCATCCCCCAGGCAGAGGACTTCTTCGTCAAGGAGGGCTACCAGTCCCACTCCGTCGGCGAGGTGGAAACCAAGCGAGGCACCTCCGACGCCACCTACCTCTACTACACCCTCGGCAAGCTGGAAATCCTGAAGCTCCGCGAAGACCTGAAGAAGAAGCAGGGAACTGCCTTCTCCCTCGAGCAGTTCCACAACAACTTCATGCGCCAGGGCTTCGCTCCCGTTAAAGTCATCCGCAAGGCCATGCTCGGCGACGACTCGCCCGTGCTGTAGACTCGGAAATCCTGACAGCATTGCATCCAATCAAATAAAACGAGACACCCGAAGAAACGGACAAGCATGCAGAAAATGAAAGTTCGCAAGGCTGTTTTCCCCGCCGCCGGCATGGGCACGCGCTTCCTGCCCGCCACCAAAGCCACCCCCAAGGAAATGCTCCCCCTCGTGGACAAGCCCCTCATCCAGTACGGCGTCGAGGAGGCGGTCGCCGCCGGATGCACCGAAATCATCATCGTCACCGGACGCGGCAAGACCACCATGGAAGACCACTTCGACATGAGCTACGAGCTGGAGCAGTCCCTCGAAGCCAAGGGCAAGACCGCCCTTCTCGAAATCGCCCGCCGCGTCTCCTCGCTCGCCAAAATCACCTACGTCCGCCAGAAGCAGGCCCTCGGCCTCGGCCACGCCGTCCTCATGGCCAAAGAACTCGTCGGCGACGAGCCCTTCGCCGTCCTTCTCCCCGACGACATCGTCGACGCCGCCACTCCCTGCATGCAGCAGATGGTGGACGCCTTCGCCCAGGTGCAGGCCTCCATCCTCGGCTCCGAAGTCGTCGAAGGCCCCGCCATCTCCTCCTACGGCTGCCTCGACTGCACCCCCACCCAGGAAGACCCGCGCCTCATGCTCGTCAAAGACATGGTCGAGAAGCCGAAGTTCGAGGACGCTCCCTCGAACAACGCCATCATTGGCCGCTACATCCTCACACCGCGCATCTTCGAAATGCTGGAGCAGGTCACCCCCGGCGCAGGCGGAGAAATCCAGCTCACCGACGGCATCAAGGCCCTCCTCCAATACGAAAAGGTCTACGGCTTCACCTACCAGGGCAAGCGCCACGACGCAGGAGACAAGCTGGGCTTCCTCAAAGCCACCGTGGAGTTCGCCCTCAAGCGCGACGACCTCGGCCCACCCTTCCGCGAATGGCTCAAGCAGTTCCCGCTCTAAAAACAACAAAAACTTAGCGCAGATGAAAGCAGATCGCGCAGATAAGAACATGGCAGTCGACCTGTAGCCCGCCAGCGCTCTATCTGCGCAATCTGCTTTTATCTGTGTTAAGCCTTGCCGACCTTACGGAACTTGCCGTCCTTACGGAATAGGATCCGTCACCAGCACCTGGCTTGAAGCCGCCCGCGCCACGCGATACAGAGCGAACTGCCGCTGTCCCGTGCCATGCAGCTCAAACAGCAGGTCGGCGCGATTGCTGTCGTCCGCATCCACCACGTCCACCAGGCGCATCCACGGTGTCAGGTCCAGATGCGCCGCATCCGTCACCGACTGCAGCACCACCTGCGGCTGCCCATAGATGTCCACCACCGCGACCACCGTCACATACTTCAGCGCAGCTCCCGTGCCTGCCGTGTGCGCCGTCAGCACCAGTGTCAGTCCGCCGTCGTAGCTCAGCTCATACGCATGGAACTCTTCATCCAGCAGCGCAGGCTGTGGCGGCGCTGCTGGCGAAGCTGCCTTATGCCGCGCCTTGCTTCCGGTGGCCGCAGTCGCCGTCTGCGCTGCCGCCTTTGCAGAAGTAGACGCTGCGTCCGCCAAAGCCTTCTGCGCCAGAGCCTCCATCTGCTTCTGCATCGCCGCCGGCTGCTGCGAGTCCGGCCACGAGTAGGCGAAGCTGTGCGGATCGCGAACCGTCGCGTCGGAAACCGCCACCATCTGCTG
>JAJZHR010000418.1 GCA_021810815.1 Acidobacteriota bacterium
GAGTTCAGCAAGCTGCTCGTCCGCCGGCCGGAGGCGATTCTGGAGCAGTCCATCAAGGGCATGCTGCCCAAGACCAAGATGGGCCGCCAGATGGCGACCAAGCTCAAGGTTTACCGTGGCGACAAGCACCCGCACGAGGCGCAGATGCCCGTGCCGATGCCGGTCGCGTTCAGCAGCGCCAGCCGGTAAGGGTTCGCGCTGCAATCTGCCTGGCAAGGGCAGGTCATAAGGTTTTGATTCAAAAGCTCGGGAAAGATTGAAGGAAATCACATGGCGGATCTGGTTCAGTTCTACGGCACGGGACGGCGCAAGTCGGGCATTGCCCGTGTATTTCTTCGCCCCGGCAACGGCGGCTTCACGGTCAACGGCAAGCCTTTCGAGGAGTATTTCGTCACCGAGCAACAGCGCGCATCCGCTCGCAAGCCGCTGGCGCTGCTGGATCTGGCTTCGCAGTTCGATGTGGTCACCACCGTGCAGGGCGGCGGCATCATGGGCCAGGCCGACGCGGTCAAACTGGGCATTGCGCGCGCTTTGATGGTGTTCAACGCGGATCTGCGCAAGCAACTGAAGGCCGAGGGCCTGGTTACCCGCGACGCACGCATCAAGGAGCGCAAGAAGTACGGCCAGAAGGGCGCACGCGCACGCTTCCAGTTCAGCAAGCGGTAAAGAGTTCGACCGCGGATTTCGCGGATGGAAACGGAGCTGGGCGAAGGGGTTCCATTCAATTGCCTTTTTGGAATTGATTCTGGTCTGACGTTCAGTCTGGCTTTCAGTCTGATTCTGAAATCCGTTTTATCCGCGACATCCGTGGTGAGTTTTTCGTATCAAAGGTAGTCAAATTTCCCAAAGGAATGGGATTCAATCACGGCACCGGTTGTACGCCGCGGATGCTTTCTCAGTAAGGAGCAACATTGGCCTCGATCACTATGAAGGAACTGCTCGAAGCGGGAGTCCACTTCGGGCATCAGACAAAGCGCTGGAACCCCAAGATGAAGGAATACATCTTCGGCGAGCGCAACGGCATTTACATCATCGACCTGCAGAAGACGCTGAAGATGTTCAAAGAGGCCAGCAAGTATGTGACCGACCTGACCTCTTCCGGCAAGGTGATTCTTTTCGTCGGCACCAAGCGGCAGGCGCAGGATGCGGTCGCTGAGGAAGCCAACCGCTGCGGCATGTTCTACATCAACAACCGCTGGCTGGGTGGTCTGCTCACCAACTGGGTTACGGTTCAGAAGTCCGTCAAGCGTCTGCAGGAACTGGACGAGATGGCCACCGACGGCCGCTATGAGCTGCTGACCAAGAAGGAAGTCATCCGTCTGGAGCGCGAGCGCAAGCATCTGCAGGCGAATCTGGCCGGCATCAAGAACATGAAGCGCCTTCCCGATGCTCTCTTCATCGTCGATTCGAACAACGAAGCCATCGCCGTTGCCGAGGCCCGCAAGCTGGGCATTCCGGTGGTCGCCGTGGTGGACACCAACTGCGACCCGACGGTGGTGGATTACGTGATTCCCGGCAACGACGACGCTCTGCGCGCCATCCGCCTGTTCACGTCGAAGATCTCCGACTCTGTCATCGAGGGTGTGCAACTGGTCAGCGACAAGGCATTCGCCGCTGAAGTTGCCGACGCCAAGCCGGTGGAGATGGGTGAGGCGCACATTGGCGAGGAAGTCACGCTAAATGCCGAAGAGGGCGAAGCGGAAGCCGAGGCAGAGGCGCTTTCAGCCGATCCTGACGTTGACATCGTAGATCTGGAAGCAGCGCTCGGTGGCGGCATCCGCAAGGCACCGGTCGCCGTAACGGCACTGGACGAGCCGGAGGCGGCTCAGAACACGCTGTAAGGCGGCAAAGCAGCTAAGTTTTAGGAATGCGGAGCGTGGCTGCCGACTCGCCTGATGCACAGGCCCGGTTGCCACGCTCTTTCTGCGTCCGTTCCTTCGCATCGTCCAGAGGGGGTTTCCCTTCGGGCCGCGACACTGTTCAAAAAGCACTATCAGCCGCACGCAAGAACGCGCGAGCGAAATCGAGGAGTGGATATGTCTACCGTGAGTGAGAAGATTGGCGCAGGGCAAGTGAAGGATCTCCGCGAGAAGACCGGGGCGCCGATGGGCGACTGCCTGAAGGCATTGCAGGAAGCGAAGGGCGATCTGGAGCAGGCGATCGTTGTGCTGCGCAAGCGCGGCATGGCGTCGGCGGCGAAGAAGGCCAGCCGCACAGCGAACGAGGGAGCGGTGGGAACCTACATCCATGCCGGCGGCAAGATCGGCGTGATGATCGAGATCAACTGCGAGTCGGACTTTGTCGCCCGCACCGAGGACTTTCAGGAGTTGCTGAAGGACATTGCGATGCACATCGCAGCGACCGACCCGCGCTACGTCCGCAAGGAAGACGTAACGGCGGAGGATCTGGACCGCGAGAAGGACATCTACCGCGCCCAGGCCGCAGCCACGGGCAAGCCTCCAGCCGTTGTGGAGAAGATCGTCGAGGGCAAGATGGCCAAGTTCTACGAGGAAGTCTGCCTTCTGGAGCAGCCCTTCATCAAGGAACAGTCGGTCACCATCAGCCAGATCATCGCCACCAAGATCGGCAAGCTGGGCGAGAACATCTCCGTCCGCCGCTTCGCGCGTTTCAAGGTAGGCGATGCCAACTGGACCGTCGCCACTGTCAAGCCGGAGAAGTCTGCCGAGCCGCAGGCCTAGGCACCAAAGAAGTTCAATTTCTGGTTTGCGGCAGGGCCCGGATGACCTCCGGGCCCTCTTTACATAGGGGGGAGTTGAAGGAGAGGGATGAAAAAGCGCTGCTACAATCGCGATATGCCCCGCAGCAAGAGCGCTCCAAAACGCCAGATTGAGCTGGATTTTATCCGCGGCATTGCAATTCTGATGGTTCTGGATTTCCATTTCTCCCACAACCTGCTTTTTTCCGCTTGTGTGGCTGGGATTCCGCAACTTCGGTTGGGCGGGGGTAGATCTTTTCTTTGTCCTGAGTGGATTTCTTGTTGGAGGATTGCTCCTAAGGAAGCTCTGCGCAGGGTAGTGATTTGCTGACGATGAGTGGTTCTGTTGAAGTTTGAGCGGAGCGAGGGTCTGTTTGCAGTGCTTTACTTGCTTTTGGGGCCTGTTTTCCGGCCTCCGGACGCAGTTCTACCCGAGCACTGCCAGGCGTTTGCGGTGCATGTAGAGGTTCACCAGGGCGAAGTTCGCGCACAGCCGGTTA
>JAJZHR010000023.1 GCA_021810815.1 Acidobacteriota bacterium
CGGCCACGGCGTCGATCTCGTGCTCTCGGGACACACCCACGGCGGCCAGATCCGCATCCCGTTCATCCCTCCCATTCGCCTCCCCGAGTTGGGCAGGAAATATGTGAAGGGACACTTCCAGCTCGGGGCGATGCAGCTCTATGTGAACCGTGGCATCGGCACCGTCGGTGTTCCCATGCGCTTCCGCTGCCCGCCAGAAATTACCCTCATCACCCTGGTCTAGCCGAGGTCGAACTGGCCGAAGAAGCGCGCTCCGCAACAACAGGATGCGCCCACCGCGATTTCACCGCAGGTTCACCGTGATTCCACCGTCGCTTCACCGTCCGTTTCACCGGGTTGGACCGGTGAAATAGACGGTGAGATCCGCTGAATTCCGATCCCCTCAAAGCAACCGCTCGCGGCGCGCAACCAGGAGCCTGTTTCGCGCAAACCCCAGAGTCGGCGAGAGGGTCAGCGAGCACGCCCGGCAGGCTTTTTCTGCTTCGGCTCTACCTTCGCCGAGGCCGGCGACTTGCGCGCCTTCGACTGCTGATCCATCCACGCGTCCAGCAAAGAACGCTTGAAACGCCAGCGATTCCCCAGTTTAAACGCTGGAATCATGCCCTCCGAGGCGTACCTGTAGAGGCTGTCCCCGCTGATGCCCAGGTATTCGGCTGCGCTGCGGATGTCCATCACCTCGCGCATTGCGATCTGTGTCGTAGCTCTCATTGCGTCGTTCCTCCGGGCAAGCGCGGCGAATGGCCGCACAGCGTTTGTACCCCGGTATTTGTCCCCTTGCAAGCGGTATTTTCCCGTGCCGATTAGAGTTCTTCCCGCCGCGGCAGAGAATCTGCGGGTTTCTCCGGCTTTTTCGGGCAAACACCGCAAGTTGTGGTGCTTTTCAGGTTTTCACCACTACCCATTGCGTTGCCGCTGCATTTGGTTCCCCTCAAAAAGAAATGGCTGGCCCTTGGGCCAGCCATCGCAAACCATGCAGTTTCATGCGCTTAGACCTTGGGCTGCAAACCCTTGGCGACGTTCAGCAGATCCTCGCTGACCGTCCGCGTCTTCGCAATCGCGTCCGCCAGAGGAATATCCTGAATCTCCGTCCCCCGCAACACCACCAAACGACCGAACTTCTTTTGATGCACCAGATCGATGGCAGCAGAACCATAACGAGTGGCCAGAAGACGGTCAAACGCCGTAGGCGTCCCCCCCCTCTGCGTATGCCCCAGATTCACCGACCGCGTCTCATATCCAGTGCGCTTTTCGATCTCCTCGGCCACCACCTGGCCAATGCCGCTGAGGCGCGCATGTCCAAAGGAATCAAGCTTATCGCCATGCGTTGCCTGCTTGTCAGAGGCGGGCAGTTTCGCTCCCTCGGCTACCACCACGATGCTGAACTTCTTGCCGTGCTCGTGGCGGTGCTTCACCAGCTTGCAGACTTCCTCAATGTCAATCGGCTTCTCCGGGACGAGAATCACGTCCGCACCTCCAGCGATGCCCGTCGTGATTGCGATCCATCCGGCATCGCGGCCCATCACTTCGCACACGATGACGCGGTTGTGCGCCTCTGCGGTGGAGTGCAGGCGGTCAACCGCTTCCGTCGCGATGCTGACGGCAGTGTCGAATCCGAAGCAGGCATCGGTGCCGCTCAGGTCGTTGTCGATGGTCTTGGGAACGCCAACGCAATTGGCGCCCTTTTCGATCAGAGCATTCGCAACGCCCTGGGTATCATCGCCGCCAATGGTGATGAGAGCGTCGAGTTTGTTTGCCTTCAGCGTCTCAAGGCACTTGTCCAGCCCGCCCTCAATCTTGCGCACGTTGGTGCGCGAGGTGCGCAGGATGGTGCCGCCGAGATGCAGAATTCCCGACGTGGACTCTAGCGTCAGCGGCATGGTGTTGTTGTCCAGCACGCCGCGCCAACCTTCCATAAACCCGATGAACTCGTCCCCGTAGTGCAGGATTCCCTTATGAACGGCTGCGCGGATCACGGCGTTCAAACCGGGGCAGTCTCCGCCCCCTGTCAAAATTCCAACTCGCATCGCATCTCCCTTGTTCTGACTTCTTGTTCGCTTTTGGCGGGACGGCCAATCCGTCAACGCTCGCGACACCCTATTTTATCAATTGGAATTTCGGGAGCGAGGATTAGCGGTGCGAGACGGCTTCATCAGCGTAGAAGGCTGCAATTTCGCCGGCGTATTTCTTTGCGATGATGCGGCGCATCAGCTTCATGCTGGGGGTCAGTTCGCCGGTCTCGATGCTCCACTCTTCGGCCACCAGGTGCATCCGCTTCAGGCTTTCGAAGTTGGCTAGTCCCGAGTTGACGCGATCGACGATGGCCTGATATTCGGCGACTACCCTGGGATGCTGCACCAGGTTCTGGCGGCTGGAGAAGTCGATTCCCTGTCCTCGGGCCCAGTCCTCGAGCGCCGGGAAGTTGGGCGAAATGAGGACGCTGGCAAACTTGTGCTTGTCGCCGACGACGGCCGCGAAGCCTACGAGGAGGCTGGACTTCAAGCTGTTCTCGATCGGCTGAGGCGCGATGAATTTGCCGCCGGAGGTCTTCAGCAGCTCCTTCTTGCGGTCGGTGATGTAGAGGAAGCCGTCCTCGTCGATGCGCGCGATGTCGCCCGTGAGGAACCAGCCGTCCGCGGTGAAGACCTCTGCGGTCTCCTGCGGCTTGTTCCAGTAGCCCTTGAACACGGCCGGCCCTTTCACTTCCAGTTCGCCATCGGCGGCGATGCGGCACTGCATGTTCGGCAGCGGCTTGCCGACGGAGCCGATGCGGTACGCCAGCCGATTGTTCAGGGCGACGACGGGCGATGTTTCGGTCAGGCCATAGCCCTCGAAGATGCGGATGCCGACGTCGGCGAACCATCCGGCCGTATCGATGCCCAGAGGAGCTCCGCCGGAGACGCAGTCCACCACCCGGCCTCCAAACGCGGCGCGAATCTTGGAGTAGACCAGCTTGTCTGCGAGCCCCGACGAAAACGACCTGGCTTTCTCCCCGCGCAGCGTTGCCTCGCGGTTCCCGCGGCCCACGGCAAGGGCCCACTTCAGGATGCTCGACTTCAGCTTCGATGGAGCCGACTTCAACTGCACCGCCTCGCGAATCTTCTCGTACACGCGCGGCACGCCGACGAAAATGGTCGGCTTCACGCGCAGCATCGCCGACGACAGCTGATCAAAATGCGGGCAATAGGCCAGTGTTGCTCCGTAGCTGTAGGCGGCGTAGTCCAGAGCGCGCGCTGTGATGTGCGACAAGGGAAGGAAGGAGATGCAGGAGTCCTTCTCGGTCCAGCCAAAGGGAGCGGTGGAATAGTTCAGGTTGCTGGCGATGTTGCCATGCGTCAGCATGACGCCCTTGGACTCGCCCGTGGTGCCGGAGGTGTAGATAATGGTCGCCAGGTCGTCGGGCTGGACCTCGCGCGCCATAGCCACGAACGCCTCTTCGCTGCCATCGGCCAGTGCTGCGATGGCCTGCGCACCCAGGTCTCCAACCAGATCGCTGAAGGATGCGGCATTGCAGCGCATCTCCTGCACAGCCTGATTGGCCGGGTCGGCCGCGGGATCGCAGTCCATCACCACGATCTGCTCCAGGTGGGTCTGCTCGCGCACCGCAGCGACCTTCGCGTATTGCTTGGCGGTCGAGACGACAGCGACTTTCGCGCCGGAGTCGCGCAGCATGGAGGCGATCTGCTCCTTGGTGAGCGTCGAATAGAGGGGAACGTCCACGGCGCCAATCGCAAGGGTGGCGAAGTCTGTGATCGGCCACTCCCATCGGTTCTCGGAAAGGATGGCGACGCGGTCGCCCTTCTGCACGCCCCACTGCTGCAACACCGCCGCCAGCGCACGCACGCGATGCCGAAGCTGCGCCGATGTAATGGGCTGCCAGCCTCCGCTGGCATCCTGCGCCAGAGCCGCGCGCTGCTCTCCCCTGCCGGTCGCCAGCAGCATCACGTCATTCACCGTCTTCAAATCAAGCATTCCCTTACTCTCTTCCATCTTTCGGAATTGTCGCAATGCCGCCGAAAAGCACGCCCAGCACCTGAGAAGCGGTCGCCTCCGGCTCAAACGGCCTGCCGGTGAACACCCACGCACTCACCATCTCATCCAGCGCGCCAAAGAAGCAGTGCGCTGCAACGCGGTCGGAAATCTCTTTGCGGAATACGCCCTGCTGCTGCCCGCGGCGCACCACCTCGCGGATCAGGTTCAGATAATCCTTCATGTGCTGGTGGCTGAAGTCGGCGACGAATTTCGCGCTCTGCCGCAGCTCTGTCTGCAACAGCACCGCAAGGGGACGATGGGCGGCCAGCCCCTCCAGATGCAGCCGCGCGACGGCGCGCAACTGCTCCCGCGCATCTGGAATGCGGCTGATCTCCTCGCGGATATTGGAGAAAAATCCGCTGAAGACGGCATCGATCGCAGTGCGCAGAACGTGGTCCTTGCTTTTGAAATACAGGTAGATGGTGCCATCGGCAACGCCGGCTCGGGCGGCAATCGAGCTGACCGGAGAATTGAAATAACCGTGCTCGGCTATGACCTCGACCGCTGCATCGAGAATGCGCTGGTACTTGTCGCCACGGCCAGCGCCAGACACGTCGCCGCCGTCCACCGACCTGGGCTCATCCGCTTCCGATACCGAGTTGGTGAGCTTGCGTTTCAGAATCGTCTGCTCCGGCGGCTGCGCTGAAGCGCACCCTCATGGACTGAATCGTGATTCAGCCAACGGCAACACTATAGACGATTGGCGCGGGAGGCGTCAGCAGATTGTTTCTCAAGCAAGATTTGAGCGCCCCGCATTCTGTTCTGCGCTTGTCCTTCACTGTCATTCACGCTGGGTCGGAGAGCTAGTCAGTCGGCGTGGCATTGGCGAAGTAGTCTTCACTGATGGGCACGAACTTGTGGACGCGGGCGTCGTAAGTGTGGACGCTGCCGGAGCCGATGTCGTACACCCATCCATGCAGCCGCAGTTGCTTGTTCTGGATGCCATCGGCGACGACGGGATGGGTGAGCAGGTTGTCGAGCTGGGTGATGACGTTCTCGCGGACGAGCGCGTTGTGCTTCTCTTCCTCTGAGGCCTGGGCGAAGTTCGCAGCAATGGCATCGCGCGCAGCGTCAGCGTAGTGGAGCCAGCGGGCGACAGCGGGCAGCTTTTCGAGCGACTCGGCGCCACGGAGGATCGCCCCCATCGCTCCGCAGCCGGAGTGGCCACAGATGACGATATCCGGAATGCCAAGGACGGCGACAGCGTACTCGATGCTGGCCGTGACACCACCGGGCTCCGTGGAGCTGGGAGGCACAATATTACCAGCGTTGCGGACGACAAAGAGAGAGCCTGGGCCCTGCTGCGTGAGGACTTCGGGGACGATGCGAGAGTCTGCACAGCCGATGAACATGGCTTCCGGGGCCTGGCCGAGAGCGAGTTCGTGGAAGAGCGCCTGCCGGTTGGGATGCACCTCGCGCTGAAAGCGGAGAACTCCGTCGATGATATGGTCCATATGCTTCCTATTCTATTTGAGCAGGGATCGATGACGAAACTGCCTGTGCGCGAGGCTTTCTATCGCCGAGACCCGACCGGTTCATCCAACCTCGCAGCGCTCTCCGCGACTGGGGCACGCCACCTCCAGGTTGTACATTTGTTCGATCCTCGCCTTCAGCGCCTGCTGGGCGGCTGGCTCTCCATGCACCAGGAACACCTTCTTCAGCGTGGGGGCAAGGGGCCGCATCCACTCCAGCAGCTCTTTCTGGTCTGCATGGCCGCTCAGCTCGCCGATGGAGTCCACCTCTGCGCGCAGGCGAATGGGCTCGCCGAAGATCTTCACCTCCTCCTGCCTCCGCACGAGAGCTCGCCCCAGCGTGTTCTCCGCCTGGAAGCCGGTGATCAAAACGAGATTGCGGGGATCCTCGATGCTGTTCTTCAGGTGGTGCAGCACGCGCCCGGCTTCGCACATGCCGGAGGCTGAAATCACGATGAACGGCATCCGCATTCCGTTCAGCGCCTTGCTCTCCTCCACGCTGCGGACGTAGCGCAGACGCTTCCATCCAAATGGGTCCTCCTTGCGGCGGGCGAAGGCGAGCGCCTCGTCATCCCACAACTCCTCATGCTTGCGGAAGACATCGGTGACGTTCACCGCCAGCGGGCTGTCCACGAAGATGGGAATGTCGGGAATCGCCTTCTCCTCGATCAGCTCGTGCAAGAGCATCACCACCTGCTGGGTGCGCCCCACGGCGAAGGCCGGAATCACGATGTGGCCGCCGCGCCGCGCGGTGCGGTTCACCAGCGACGCCAGCTTGCGCTTCACTGGCCCTTCGGGCTGGTGCAGGCGGTTGCCGTAGGTGCTCTCCATGATCAGGTAGTCCGCCGCCGGGGCCGTCTCCGGGTCGTGGATGATAGGCAGGAACTTGCGCCCGACGTCGCCGGAGAAGAGCAGACGCGTGGTGTGGCCGCGCTCGCTGGCCTCCACCAGAACGCAACTGCTGCCGAGCATGTGGCCAGCGTCGTAGCTGGTGGTGGTGAAGCCGGCGTCCGCAGCCGAGCCAGCCAGCAACTGCGGACGATGCAGCTCGACGGGGCGGAACAGCTCCTGCGCCTGGGCAGCATCCTGCTGGTTGTAAAGAGGTGGAACAGCCGCAGGCCCCGGAGCAACTCCAATCGACGTGCGGCGGCGGTACCTCTTGTTCACAAACTCGGCATCGGACTCCTGAATATGAGCGCTGTCCTTCAGCATCTGAGCGCAAAGATCGATGGTCGCTGGAGTGGCGTAGACGGGGCCGCGATATCCCTGCCTGGCGAGCAGCGGCAGATCGCCGCTGTGGTCGATGTGCGCATGCGACAGAACGACGGCGCTCAGATCCTGGATAGGCAACGCAGGGCGGGAATTGATCTCGCGGGCCTCCTGCCGATGGCCCTGGAAAAGGCCGCAATCCAGAAGAATGTTGCGCCCGGCGCACTCCAGATGATGCGAAGATCCTGTGACGGTCTGGGCAGCTCCCCAGAAGTGCAGCCGAATCGACATGCAACGCTCCTTTGCGAACTCCGAGCCATCCTATCGCATAGCGGCGGCTGAGGGCTGAAGGGTCGGGAGTCTGAGCAGGGCTGGGGGATGGGCATGAGAAAAGCCCCATGTCTCAGTCGCGAGACATGGGGCACCCGGTATTTGTCATGGCTGGATTCCGCCAATGTTCAGACTCCGCCGGGCTCAGATGCCGTGGTGCTGGAGTCTGTGGCTGGATTGCGTTTGGCTAGGCTTGCGGCTTTGGCGTGAGGCGAACGAACTTCGCCGCTGTCGCGGTCCAGTCCAGCAGCATCTTCTTCGCCAGACTGCTGTCGGACTTCGCGGCCTGGGTTTCGATGAGAGCGCGCAAAGCCTGCTGCTCCGCCGCTGCAAGGCCGCCTACGGTCTCCGCAGTGACGAAGTCCTTGTGGAAGCGGCCATCGCGCACGAAGCTGCCATCCTCGTCATAGACATAGGCGAGGCCGCCCGTCATGCCTGCGGCGAAGTTGAGGCCGGCGCGGCCAAGTACGGCCACAACGCCACCGGTCATGTATTCGCAGCCGTGGTCGCCTACGCCCTCAACCACCGCCGTCACTCCGGAATTGCGCACGGCGAAGCGCTCGCCAGCCCGCCCTGCGGCATAAAGACCTCCGCCTGTGGCTCCGTAGAGGGCTACGTTGCCGAGGATCACGTGCTGTCCGCTGTCCTGAGCGGCGCGGCCCTGAGCGCGAAGGACAATCTCTCCGCCGGAGAGACCCTTGCCGACAAAGTCGTTGGCCTGACCGTCCAGGACAAGGCGCATCCCCTCGACCACAAAAGCTCCGAAGGACTGCCCGGCGACACCGGTCAGATTGAAGGTGATGTCCGGCGCAACCCATGGCTCCCCATGCTTGCTGGTGCGCAGAAGAGCAATCTCTCCGGCGAGCCGCGCGCCCAGGCTGCGATCCCTGTTGGCCACGGGGGAGTCCACCACAAAGGGACGGCCCTCGCGGACAGCCTCCATTGCCGGCGCGACCCATGCTTCGTCAAGCGGCGGCGTGGTGCTGGGGCGGTCGTTGCGATGCTGCACGCAACTGGTCGGGCCATCGCCCACCTGCGCCAGCATGGGCCGCAGATCGAGGCCGCCGTCGTTCCGCACCTGCTCCAGAAGATCGGCGCGTCCGATGGCGGCTTCAATGGATGGAAGTCCAAGCCGCGCCAGCAGAAGTTGCAGATCGGCTGAAAGCTGCTCAAAGAAGCGGACGATGTGCTCGGGCTTGCCGCGGAACTTTGCGCGCAGCTCTGGCCGTTGCGTCGCAATGCCCGTGGGGCAGGAGTTCAAGTGGCACTGCCGCGCCATATCGCAACCCAGAACGACCAGCACGGCGGTCCCAAAGGCGTATTCATCGGCGCCAAGCAGGGCCGCGATCAGAACGTCGCGCGCTGTGGCCAGGCCGCCATCGGTGCGCAGGCGAACGCGGCCGCGCAGGCCGTTCTGCATCAGCACCTGCTGCGCTTCAGCAAGGCCGAGTTCCCATGGATTGCCGGCGTACTTGATGCTGGAGAGAGACGATGCTCCCGTGCCTCCAACGTTGCCCGCGATCACGATGTAATCGGCATAGGCCTTGGCAACGCCTGCCGCCACGGTTCCGACGCCACAGCCGGAGACGAGCTTGACGCCGACGGCAGCGCGGGGATTGATGCGCTTGAGGTCGTAGATCAACTGCGCCAGATCCTCAATGCTGTAGATGTCGTGGTGCGGCGGAGGCGAGATGAGAGACACGCCCGGCTGCGAGTGGCGCAGGCGCGCGATCAGCTCCGTCACCTTGTGGCCGGGAAGCTGGCCGCCCTCGCCGGGCTTGGCTCCCTGAGCAACCTTGATCTCAAGCTCTTCAGCCTGCGACAGGTACTCGGCCGTAACTCCGAAGCGTCCGCTGGCCACCTGCTTGATCTTGTTGTTCAGCAGCGTGTGGACGGCAGGCGCCGAAGTCACCAGCTCCGCAACAGCAGCGGCAGTGCCGCTGGAGGCAGAGCCGCTGGAGACAGAGCTTTGGGCGAGCAGACCACCGGTGGAGGGGGTGATGGATGGAACAGGAGCGATGGCTTCTGAGAGATAGGCCGCAGGGTCTTCCCCGCCCTCGCCTGTGTTCGATTTCCCGCCCAGCAGGTTCATGGCGATGGTAATGGTCTGGTGCGCCTCTGGGCTGAGCGATCCGAGGGACATGGCGCTGGCGATGAACCTCTTGACCATGCTCTGCGGAGCCTCCACGTCCGCGACAGCAAGCTCGGGGCCGGCAGGACGAATCTCCAGCAGATCGCGGAGAACGCTTGGCGGCTTCGCTGCGATCTCGCGGCTGAAGATGTTGAACGCCGCAGCGGAGGCTGCGAAATCGGCCGGCGCGGCCACGCCACGCGCTGTGCCCACCACGGCCTGCAATGCCTTCACGGATTGCGGCTGCCAATGGTGCGGCTCCGCCTTGTCGTCCTTGCGGAAGCGCACCCAGCCGAAGTCCGGCAGGTCGGCCGGCTTGGCCGCTGCGTCGGCTTCGGTTGCGGAAGGAGCGAGCCAGGTGGCTCGGAGGTTCCGCTCCACTTCTGCGAATCCGATGCCGGAAAGTGGCGCGGGTGTTCCCGGGAAGCACTTCTCCACCACATCCTGATGCAGCCCCAGAATGTCGAACAGGTGCGCTCCGCGGTAGCTGTCCACCACGGAGATGCCCATCTTCGACATCACCTTGGCCACGCCCAGGTCGAGCGCCTTCAGCATCTTCTTTTCATTCGCGTCGGGGTCCGGTGTCGCGTTGCGGTCCGACGGCATCATGCTGCGCGCGGTCTCCAGCGCAAGCCACGGGCAGACAGCTCCAGCGCCATAGCCGATCAGCACGGCCGCGTGGTGAAGGTCGCGGACGTCGCCCGCCTCGACGGCAAGGCCAGCCAGCGTGCGCACGCCAGCGCGCACCAGAGCGTGATGAATGGCTCCGGTGGCCATGGCCATGGGAACAGGAATCTTCTGCGCGGATGCGGAGCGATCCGTGAGCAGGAGGATGCGTGCGCCATCGCGCACCAACTCAATGGCGCGACGCGACAAGTCGTCAAGAGCGGCCTCCAGCGTGGACGAGGGATCGAAAACGCAGGCCAGCTCGGAGAGCTGCAAGTCCTGGGCGTGGCGATGCTTGTGCTGCCGCAGAGCCTCCATCTGGCCGAGCGAAAGGAACGGCGACGCGAGCGTCAACCCCGGCAGAGGAGCGTTCTTGTCCAGCATGTGCGGCCAGGGGCCGAGACGCGTGTGCAGAGAGACGACGCAGGCCTCGCGCAAGGGGTCGATCGCCGGGTTGGTGACCTGGGCGAACCTCTGGCGGAAGTAGCCGTACACCGGCCGCGGAGACTGCGCCATCATAGCCAGCGGCGTGTCATCGCCCATGGACCAGACAGCGTCCTTGCCGTCGGCTGCCATGGGGTGCAAAATCATGCGAACGTCTTCGCGCGAGTAGCCAAAGCCGGTCTGGGCGGAGAGCAGCGTCTTCGCATCCGGAACCGCGCTGGTAAGAGCGATCGGCTCCAGCGGAGCCTCTTCGTACAGAACTGCGTACTGTGTGGCCGAGGTGTCGAACAGTTGCAGCAGCTCCTCGTCCTCATACACCTTGTGCTTCTCCAGATCGACGACCAGCATCTGCCCCGGGCCCAGGCGGCCGCTGTGTACTACTTCCTTCGGGTCGAGATCCACCAGGCCGGCTTCAGAGCCAGCGACCACCAGGCCGTCCGAGGTGATGGCGTACCTGCAAGGCCGCAGCCCGTTGCGGTCGAGAGCAGCGCCCACAATCTTTCCATCGGAGAATGCCAGGGCGGCGGGGCCGTCCCAGGGCTCGGCGCAATCCATGTGGTACTTCAGAAAGGGAGAAACGCGGTCGCTGGCAGCCGGGGGAAGCAGCATCCTGACGGATTCCGCCAGGGTGCGGCCATTCTGGCGCAACAGCTCGATGGTTTCGTCCAGGCTGGTGGAGTCGGTGCCGGTCTTGCTGAGAATGGGCTTGCACTCGGCGGGGAGGGTTGCGTCGCGAGCGTCCATGCGCGCCCGATTGCCCCACACCGTGTTGATCTCTCCGTTATGGGCCAGTGTGCGCATGGGCTGCGCTCGATCCCAGGTGGGAAGCGTGTTGGTCGCGTACCTCTGATGGAAGATCGCGAACGGGGTGACGAACTCCTCCGACGCCAGGTCGGGATAGAACTCCGGCAGCAGCCGGCCCGAACACATGGACTTGTACACCATCACCTGCGAGGAAAGCGTGCAGACGGTTCCGCTCGCCTCGCCGCGATCCACCATGCGCTCAAACTGCTTGCGCGCCAGATACAGGCTCCGCTCCAGAGCATCGCGCTCCATCTCCTTCTCCGACGCAACCAGAGCGTGGCGCAGCAAGGGCATGGTGCTGAGAGCGATTTCGCCCAGCACGCCGGGGCGCACAGGAACATCGCGCCACGCGAGCAGCTTCAACTCCTGCGACGCAAGACAGCGCTCGAAAACTTCTTCCGCATGGGCGGCAGTATCATTCAGGCGCGTCTGCGCTCCCTCGGCAGCGCGGGGAAGGAACAGGACACCGACTGCGAGCGGGCGATTGCTGTCCAGTTGCACACCCGCCTGACCCAGCAGCAGATCGCGCGGAACAGCCGTCAAAAGACCAACTCCATCGCTGCTCTTGCCGTCGGATGCGATGGCTCCGCGGTGGGCGAGGCGGGCCAGCGCCGTCAATGCCTGGGTGAGAATCGCGTGGCTGGGACGCGCTTCAACAGACGCTACAAAACCGACCCCGCAGGAGTCCTGGTCAAACCTGGAATCCAAAAGATTCAAAGCATTCATAAACTTGTCCCGGTGTTGCCGCTCTTCTGATGCCTGCGGCTTGGAGAATTGCGATCAGCGCTGCCGCCGCTATGTTTTCTTCAGGTGATATCCATCGCTGAACATCTGCGTCTCATACAAGTGCCGATATCGCGTTTGGCTTCAACAACGAGCGGGCATTGGGCGGACAATGGCGATTACGGCCTCGATAGAGAACCGCTGTATCACCCCCAAAGGGGATCGCCAATGTGGATTTAGGGTGTCCATAATTCACTATACTTCGCGAATGCAAATTTCGCACCAACCAATTCCGCCGCACTGGCAATTCCGCGCACAGGCTCTGGCGGTGCGATCCACGCGCCTCTGCCGGAGGAGACGGATTCAAACGAACCAGACAGCCTGGGCGCACGCCGGCAACTCCTTGCGGTCTCCCCTGCCAGCCGCTCGCCAGGTCTGCGATAATTCGCACAGACACTTGACAGAACGCCTTCTGCATATTTATACATAGAAATGTATTTTTATGCAAACCAGCGCAGCGAACCTGGCTGCGCTTTTTACGTGGCAATTCTCAACGGCGGACCTCATCACATGAAGCAACAGCGGCACGCGGCAATCCGGGATCTGCTCAGCACCAGAACCATCAGCAACCAGGACGAGCTCCGCAAGAAGCTGGCGCAGCGCGGCTTCAATGTCACACAGGCGACGCTCTCGCGCGACATCCACGAGCTGCGGATCTACAAGGGGCCCGCAGGCTATGCGCTGCCCAACGCCGACGACGAACACAGCGATATGCCCAGCATTGAGGACACGCTGTCGAATTTTGGCCTCGAGGTGCGGCAAGCCCAGAACCTGCTGGTCCTCATCACCACCACAGGAAGCGCGCAGCCCGTGGCCGCCGCTGTGGACTACGAGGACTTCGAAGAAGTGGTAGGCACCATCGCAGGCGACGACAACGTGCTTGTGATCTGCCCGGACGCGAAACAGGCCACAGCCCTGCGCGCCCGCATCGAGGGTTTCATCGGCTGACGGATTCAGTTGTCAGATGTTGTCCGATGCAGGTTGTCGGGGTTTTCAGGAAAACGAGCGAATGAGTATTTCATCCATTTCGGAGACAGCAACTGCGGGTCCAGAGACCGCAACCGCTCTGGCGCCTGCGCCCCTGGCGACGGTGAAAAGCGCTGTGCTTGGCGTGGGCGGTTTTG
>JAJZHR010000419.1 GCA_021810815.1 Acidobacteriota bacterium
TGTTCGCCAGGCAGATCAATTCCGGTCTTCTGGCCGTAGCCGAACTCGGTGGCGTACTTTGCGATGCGGTCGATGCCGAGCTTATCGGCAAGGGTGTAGTAGAAGGTGTCGCACGACATGGGGATGGCGTTGTGGATGTCCACCGAGCCATGCTTTTCATCGCAGTGATAGAAGTGTCCGTAGAAGTTTGCGCCGCCGTTGCAGAAGACGTGGAGATTCTGCGCCATTCCCTCTTCCAGACCGGCCACTGACATGAGGATCTTGAAGGTAGAGCCGGGCGCCAGCTGCGCCTGAATGACCTTATCCAGCAGCGGGTGATCGGGGTCGGTGATGAGCTTGTTCCATGCGGTGCGGTCGATGCGGACCGCGAAGTCGTTGGGGTTGAAGCTGGGGCGCGAGACCAGTGCGAGAATCTCTCCGTTGCGCGGGTCCATGGCGACGATGGCTCCGCTGCGGTCTCCGAGGGCAAGTTCCGCGGCGCGCTGCAGGTCGTTGTCGATGGTGAGGCGCAGGTCCTGGCCGGGGATGGCGTGCTGGGTGCGCAGGTAGCCAACCTCGCGGCCGCGGCTGTCAACGACGACGTCGCGCGAGCCGTCTTCTCCGCGAAGAAGCTGGTCGTAGCTCTCTTCCACACCCGCCTTGCCGACCACGTCGCCGGGCTCGTAGGCCGCATAGCGGGGGTCGTTGAGCATGTCTTCGCTGACTTCGCCGACGTAGCCAATCAAGTGGGCGGCGTAGCCGTCGCGCGGATAGAGTCGGCGTTCCTGATCGATGGTCTCGAGCTCCGGCAGCTCTCCGGCGTGCGCTGCGATAAAGGCCTGCTCGTCGGGCGTGACCTCCTGCTTGATGGGGATGGGCTGATAGCCGGGCGCGCTCCGGTAGCGGTGCAGCGTGGCGCGGAGCTGGTCGAGATCGAGGTCGAGCCCACGCGCGATGAGAGGCAGGTCGGCGTCCACATTGCGGCCCTGCTCGCGCACGAGGAAGCAGGACACGGAGGGGTAATTGTCAACGATGAGGCGGTTTTCCCTGTCGAAGAGCTTGCCGCGCGGGGCGAGGATGGGCACCTTGCGGATGCGATTCTGCTCGGCGAGGACGCGAAAGCTGTCCGCGCCAATGACCTGGAGCCGCCAGAGGCCGGCCAGCAAGGCCAGCATCATGAGCAGAACGCCATACTGCACAGCCGTCAGCTTGGCGCTGGGGAGCTTTTCGCCGCGTGTGGAGCTGTTGAGAACCATTCTGCCTGCACTTTAAGGATACCGCGAACCGAGCGCTGGATGCGGGTGTTGTGGGTGTCAGTCCCGGATTCGAAACCGGTCGAGGAAGGGGAAGAGAATCAACGCGACGACAGTATTGCCGAGGGCGATGAAGAGCGTGTTGATCCAGTCCCACTCCATGGAGAGGCCGAGGAGGATGCGGTAGACAAAGAAATAGAGGCCGCTGGAGACGAGCGACAGCGCCAGGGTGAGCAGGACGCGGACCGTATGGTTCTCCACATCGACGCGGATGCCGAACGAGGAAGAGAGAAAGCCGACAATGGTTTTGGCGACGCCGTTGATGCCGATGGCGTGCTGCGTGAGCGCATCTTCAAAAATGCCGAGGACGCAGCCCATGATGGTGCCCTGAATTGGACTGGGGCGGCCCATCGCAAAATAAATGACGACGACGAGCGGAAGGTCGAACCACGCGTAGCGGCCGAGGACGCGGGGCAGCCAGGCCTGCAGCACCAGAGCGGCCAGCGGCACCAGCGCGTACACAAGCACGGGGAAGCGGTGAACCTCGATTTCGCGGCGGCTCGTGGCCGTAAGCACCGGCATGTTTAGGGGGTCCTCGAC
Source organism: Acidobacteriota bacterium (assembly GCA_021810815.1). Lineage (GTDB taxonomy): Bacteria > Acidobacteriota > Terriglobia > Terriglobales > Acidobacteriaceae > JAJZHR01. The sequence continues at coordinate 1,833 of JAJZHR010000419.1, forward strand.
GGAGTGGAGTTGGCCGGCGCAGAGGTCGGGCCGTTTGTGACGCCGGTGGCGTTCCCCGGCGTGAAGCGATCGGGCCGGAGCGGCTGGACGGTGTGTACGACGGGCGGCGGAGGCGTGCTGTCGTTGAGCGGTTGCTGATCCGCGGGCAGGTTCGGGTCGATGAGACCCGGCAGACGCTCGGCCATAATCTGCGACGCCTTCTTCTGCGCCTCTTCCTGCTGCACCTCCGCGCCCTTGATGGCCTCGCTTTCGGCCATGTCCTGCTGCTGATCCGGTGGGAATCGCGGCTCCATTGAAGTGATGACGAGGACCTCATCGAGGCGGTCGAGAGCCGCATACGGCTTAACGATCACATTGATGAAGCCGTCGCGCTCGGGGTCGCGAACAACCTTGTCGACCACGCCAACGGGCAGGCCACGCGGAAAGATCTGGTCACCGCCTGCGGTGAGCACACGCTCGCCGGGCTTGATGCGGTTGTCGGAGATGATGCTGACGATCTGTGGCTGGCCTAGCGCATTGCCGCGCAGGATGCCGCGGATGCGCGTGGTTTCAAGAATCACTCCCGCGCCGGAGGACTGGTCGTTGATGACGAGAATCTGGGAGGTGTGCGGGAAGACGTCGCGGACCTTGCCGACGATGCCGGCGGGAGAAATGACCGCCATATCGTGCTGCAGGCCGTCGGACGAGCCTTTGTCGATATAGAAGACGCGCGACTGGGCGGCTCCGCTGGAGCCGATGACTTGTGCCGCGAGGGTCTTGTAGAGGTATTGCTGCTGGAAATTGAAGAGGCCCTGCAGCCGCTGACCCTGGCGGGCGTCCTCGAGCAGCGCGGCCTGCTCAAAGCGAAGCCGGTCCACGGTCTGCTGCAACTGCTGGTTCTGTTCGCGAACGTGGTGCAGATCGATATAGTTCCGCCAGAGATCGGTGAGACTGGAACCACCGAAATGAAAGAGGCGCTCAGGAGGCGCGACAACGGCTTCAGCCCACAGGCGCAGCAGACGCACGCTGCCGGAGTCGCGCGGGTCCAGGCTCATGCGTCCGGTGTCTGTCTTGTGCACCTGTGTGGCGAGGCCGACAATCTGGACGGCCAGCAGCGCCAGCAGCACCAGCAGGTTTCGATAGCGGACGACGAAGGGTTCCATGGTGACGCTCAGGGACAAGGGACGAGTCCCTCGTGTCGCTGCCGTTAGTCAATCTTGATCTTGCGCAGAAGACGAAAATCAGAAAGCATCTTGCCGGTGCCGAGCACGACCGAAGCCAGCGGATCGTCTGCCACCGAGACGGGCAGTCCGGTTTCTTCGCGGATGCGCTTGTCGAGGTTCTTGATGAGCGCGCCGCCGCCGGTGAGCACGATGCC
>JAJZHR010000420.1 GCA_021810815.1 Acidobacteriota bacterium
CAAATAATTCTCCGTGATCGGATCCCAGAAACTGCTTCCGCTGCGGCGAAGCGCGCTCTCCACAACAATCCTCGCAACCTGCCCCAAGTCGGCCTTCCGCCCCAAGATTCGATTGAACTCCATTTCCGCCAATGTCGTCACAGCTACAGTAACCGATGCATCTTCATCGCCCGAGCGGAGGGTTACCGGGATGAGCACCGCCGCCCGCACCTGACCGTTCTGCCCATATGCCGGGGTAGGATCGCCGATGTCCGCTATGCTCCATTTGGATCTCACAACAAGCGAATAGTTCTTTTCGTCGCGCCCTGCGGACTTCAAGACCAGCCTCATCAGGTTCGACGCTTCGTCCAGCCTTGTCCTGTCGGCGAGCACGACCTCCGCAAAGAGCTCGCCCCCCAAATCCAGAACCTGCGAAGACTCGCGAACCAAAAAAGGCAGAAGTCCAGCTTCCTTGAAGCGCTCCAACATCACCTGCTGAACTTCTTCGGCGTCCATTTTCATCCCCCGGCTAGCTCCTTGAGCAGCTCGAACAAAGTCGCCGCCTCCGTCATCTCCTTGCGAAAGCTTTGCAAATCCGTGATTCCTAGCTTCTCGAACGCAGGATCGTAGTCCGCTTGGCTTCTCAAATCCCGCAAACGCTTATACGGCTGGCCAAGTCCCTGCTCAATCCCGTTCAGGGCCTCTGGCATGTTTCCGTGATCTGTAACTCCGGTGAGCACTGCCGCCGCATGGAACACCGCATAATACATGCGTGAAATCGACATCCGCATCTCGATCTCGGACGAGTGCTCCGCCTGCTCCCGAAGGCGCTTGGCAAGCAGCAATCTTGCGCTTCGCTTCTCATCCAATCTCGTTCTGCCTCAGTAGTACGCGTACAGCTTGAAAAATCTTTCCCGCAGCTCGCTGGGAACTTTCTCCAGGCTTGCGAGGTACAGCTCCCGAATCTGCCCCTGGTCCGAGTTGCCCAGGCCTGCATACGCCGCTGCCGCGCCGGAGCCCAGCAGCCCTGCCTTCAGGACAGCCTCGAAGTCGCGGATGCGCAAACTGGCCCGCTGCACCGACTTCAGGAAATCCTGAACGGACGCGGGCGAAAACGCCGAAACAATCGCGGACTCGACGCCCCGGAAGGCCTTCTCGTCCTGCACTGCGATGGTCCCTTTTTCGAACATTTCCCCACCAGCTGCTGATTCTCAAAAAAATCTGGAGCGGGAGACGGGAATCGAACCCGCGACCAACAGCTTGGAAGGCTGTGACTCTACCACTGAGTTACTCCCGCATCGAGCGGGCCAGCAAGTCGGCGAGTCGGCAAGTCAGCGGTCAAAGAAGCGACTGTGACCTGCTTGGATCGCGGCTGCTGCCGCCCACACCCTGCAAAATTCTGGAGCTGATGATGGGGCTTGAACCCATGACCTCTCCCTTACCAAGGGAGTGCTCTACCACTGAGCTACATCAGCCTTACAACATCCATGCTACCGCGAACGCTGCCTTGCAAGCAGAACGCGGAACGCGAAAAAACCAAGCAACACAAGAGCGAGCGACCGGGCCTTGCCAGGAACCAGCGTGAACCAGGCCAAAGCCGCCATTGCCGCCATTGCAAGCATTGCAACGATCAGCCTGCCGTTGCTTCGCGGCTCGAAGTCCACTCATCCCCGCCCCGCGCTGGCCGCAACCACCGGCGCAACGCGTTCTCTCTCAAAGCAAAACAAAACAAAAAATCTGGTGCACAGGGGAGGATTCGAACCTCCGTAGTTCCAAAGAACGGCAGATTTACAGTCTGCTGCCATTAACCGCTCGGCCACCTGTGCATTCCCTACGCAACTGCAACTTCCGGACACGCCGCAACCCTGCTTGCTTTTCTTGCCGGGGGACCTGACATCGATGGAGGGTTCAATCGAGGCGGACCATCAGACTTGCAGACCAGCGGAACGGCAGGGGCAGCGAGCGCGACGGACGCCGCAGAACGCCTTGCAACTATTGTAAAACGAGTTCAGCAAAAAGCCACTGCGACGGGAAACTGGAGCTGGCGAAGGGACTTGAACCCCCGACCCTCTGATTACAAATCAGATGCTCTACCAGCTGAGCTACGCCAGCCCGAAACAGCCCTTGCAACGCCTCAAATTGGAACGACACAGGCGCGCCTGCGCCCGCCCGGAAAGAGTACGGCACAAGATGAAACTTTAGCACAGCGAAGAGGGGCGGGCAAACAGGCGCTTGGCATCAAGCGCCCTCGACGCTCTCGGCTCGCGGCCACTGCTGCGCGCCATGCAGCAGTCGAAGGATTTCGAGCCGCTTCCTCCTGATGCGATAGACAAGGATGAATGGCGAGTGGCTGATAGCCAACTCCCGTGTTCCCTTCACGCGACCGATCCGACCCATCAGCGGGTCATCTGCCAGCATACCCGCCTGCCCCTCGATCTGCTCATCAAGTCTGATGGCGGCGGCGGGATTGTCCTGGGCAATATAGTCCAGTTGCTCGAAGCGATTGCGAGCCGCTGCATCAAGCCACAGAACCGTCAACTGGCGATCTTCTCAGACGCCGCTGCTGCCTGCCACGCGGCTCGTTTGCTGGCGCTCTGCCGCTTCACCTCTTCCTGAGGAATCCATCGAGCAGCCGAGCCATTTGCCTCGCTCAACGCCTGTTCCACCTCGGCGCGAAACCATGCGTCATGCGCAGCAACCGCTGAATGCGCGCGGCGTTGCCGCTCGGCGGTATCAGGGCGGCTCTGTTGCCGCGCCTGCTCTGGCGACCAGGCGGAAGTATCCACTTCGACCTTGTGCGCTCCGATTCGATGCAGGACGGCGATGGCCTTGCCAGCATCGCGGAAAGCGCGAGCCTTTCTGCCGTGGGTAGTCGCGAGAGTGACCCGCTCTCCGGATCGTGGCTGCGCGGTGATGAAAAACTCCCCGCCAGCCCCCTTCACAGTGACGGAACGCAAGCCGCCGGCCTGGAATGCAGCGCGAAACTGATCCAGATTGACCGTTACAGCCATGACAACCTCCGTTGATCTAATCTTGTACTCCGAATATCTATAGAGCGCAATTCATTGTAGACGTGGTTTGCTTCGCACTCAGCCGCAGAGTAGAATTCGGCCCGAATTTCCCATTCCACAATTTGACCATGAAAGGCACTATGCAGCGGTCGTTCGCTCTCGCTCTAGCTGTCCTCCTCGTAT
>JAJZHR010000421.1 GCA_021810815.1 Acidobacteriota bacterium
GGAATCCCGTGTTCACCGCCTGCCCCGACGGCAGCATGTACTTCGACTGGATTCCGTGCGCACCGCTGTACCCCGGCCCATGCAGCGTGCTGTACACCATCCGCGGATCGCCGATGTTCTCCATCATGTCGATCTCGCCGCACTTCGGCCACCCCACCGTCCCGATATCATCCCCCAGCATCCAGAACGCGGGCCAGATGCCCTTCCCCAGCGGCAGCTCCATGCTCGCCTCCACCCTCCCATACGCCTGCGAAAACTTCCCCTTCGTATTGATCCGCGCAGACGTATAGTGCCGCAGAACCCCGCCCGCCCCCGCATAGTCTTCCTTCAGCGCCGTAATCACCAGCCGCCCGCCCCTCTGCTGCACATTCGCCGCCCGCGCCGTATAGGCCTCCTGCTCATTGTTGGAAGCAGGCGCATCCGCCTCCACCACCCACCGAGACGGATCAGGAGCAGCCCCATCCGCCCCATCAAACTCATCGCTCCAAACCAGCTTCCACCCCTGCGCAGGCGCAGTAGCTGGAGCAGGAGCAAGAGTAAGAGTAGAAGTAGAAGCAGAAGTAGAAGCAAGAGCAGGAGTAGGAGTAGGAGCAGAAGCGGAAACACGCCTCATCCCGCCACATCCCACCAACATCCCGCCCACCAGCACCAAGACCGCCGTCCCGCAGCAATTCTTCATCGCTGGAGCATAGAGGAGCAGCATCGAGAGGGTCAACGAATAGTTTGGCGAGTCCAGCGGCCAGCCGCGCCCTTACGACCAGACAATCTCCGCTCCGTAGGCCGACAGCGCAGCGTCGCCGGTGACAAGCGGCAAAGCCTCTGCCTTGGCTTGCGCTATCAGTATCCGGTAAACGGATCGCTGTGATGGTGCGGCAGGCTGGCGGCCAGCAGAATGTGGCTCAACTCGATGGGGCAGATACGTCACGCCAAGAGCATCCACCCGTTCCTTCACGCCTTCCACTGAAGTCCCGGCCAGCAGCAGTCTGCCTCTGGCAACTTTGCTCAGAATCTCCCACAGGCTCGCATGGCTCACCACAAGTTCGTTCGCTTCATCCTGAAGCAAAAGAGCAATACGGGCAGAGAGGCGTTCGGGCGAATAGATAGCCCAGAGAAGCGCGTGCGAGTCGAGCAGGAGCCTCAAATCTCGCCCGACGTCATAAGGGGAGCGCCGCACATCTCGCGCTCCATCTCCTTATCCATCTCGCGCCACTCGTCTGCGCTTGGCACGCGCAACTCGCCTACGCCAGCACCCAGAATGCGGCGTCCAGCCTTGCCCGGCGCAACCTGGGCCCGAACAGCCAGCAGCCGCAAAGCCGGCTTCCCCGGACGCACAATCTCCACCTCTTCGCCACGATCCACCGCAGGATACAGCGCAGAAAGATTCGATTCAGCGTATTGAACACTGACCTTCATGAACTCATGCCTAGCCCAGCATCCGACCCCGGGTCAATGGACAGTTCGGCGGAATGTGCGGATACATGATTCCTTCGGCCCTCAGCGTATTCGCTTTGTGAAAGCAAGATTGCTATATCTAGTCTGTAGATAAATAGTCTTCATCCTGTGATGGTTGTTTGCCATGGGCAAGATCTCCAATGAACCCAACAAAACCCTGGCGAGGAACCTGCGGAAGCTGCGAGCAGAGCGCGGCTGGTCGCAGGAGGAGCTTGCGGAGCGGTGCCGTTTGCACCGCACCTACATCGGTGCCATTGAGCGGGGCGAGCGCAACGTGACACTGAATACCTTGCAGTCGATTGCCAACGCTGTTGGCCTCTCTTCGGCAGACCTCATTTCAGAGGGTGCCCGTGGATAACAGACTTCCAAAGGACGTTCTGGAGCGGATCGCAGCCGTGAAAAACAAGCGGGCGAGAATCGTACTCGACAAGATTGCGGCGAGCGGTTCCATCACAACGGACGAACTCAAGGAGATTGGATACAATCACCCGCCGCGTGCTGCAAGGGATGTGCGCGAATTGGGCTTCTCGCTTGAGACCAGGATGATAACTGGAAGCACTGGCAGAAGGATGGCCAGCTATGCCTTCGGCGACAAGCCGCTGGAAAGCAGCAAACGCGGAAGGAAACAACTTCCAAAAAAATTGCGGAACCAAATTATCGACGAGGCTGGGCACAGATGCCGCATTTGCGGGGCCGACAATAACCTACAGGTCGATCATCGCATCCCCTACGAGATTGCCGGAGAGTCGAGCCAATCCGATGCACATCCTTATCAGATTTTGTGCGGCTCTTGCAACAAAACGAAGTCCTGGGAATGCGAGCATTGCGCCAACTTGCTGGTCGCCAGGAATCCTGCGTCGTGCCGAACGTGCTATTGGGCAGACCAGCAGAGCTACAGCCACGTCGCAATGAGGGAGCAACGCCGAATCGACATGGTATGGATGGGCGGCGAGGTGAAGAAGTTCGATTCGCTGAAGGCGGCAGCTTCGAGGCGGGGCGCGTCCATAGCCGACGAGATAAAACGGCGGATTGCATCAAGCGAACAATGATGCCTGAGGTGCCAATTGCACCAACGAATATGGATTGACGAGTTGTTGCCTGTGTGCCGAGCGGGACAGATAAAGCGACTCGACGGTCACATCGGCGCGGCCCGAGAGGGTCGATTGGCTTGAGCGTCCTACGTCGAGGAGAATCCGGTGTGCCAGGGCAGCAGGCAGAGCTTCGCCATACGATTGCGCGCCACAGAATCCGTCGTAGCTGAGGATGAAGGGTACTCCCTTTGCGTTGAGCATCTCCAACGCAGAAATAACTCTTTCGCGGGAGACACCTTCAAAATAGCGACTGTCGCGGCCTTCGCTCGTGCCTTGATACGGCGGATCAAGGTAGAAAAAGTCGCCTTCTCTTGCCTCTTCCACCAGCGACATGAAATCCGCTGAAGCCGCGCGCGTCTTGTCCTTCAGCAAATGATGCGCAGCCAACAATTCAGCTTCCATCGTGCGCGGGTTGGTACCTTTCCGGCGCTTATCTGGGGATTGATTGAATGCGCCAGAGGGGTTGAAGCGAACCGAGTTCTTCACACATCTCGCAAGCAGATAAAGGAGCTTCGACGGATTACGGTCGCTGTTGAATTCGTTCCTGATCTCGTAGTAGGCGTCGATTGGCCGCGCCCGCTCCCGGTGCCACAACTCCGCATACCCAGCGGCTAGCGCAACGG
>JAJZHR010000422.1 GCA_021810815.1 Acidobacteriota bacterium
GCTCGACGCAACATCCCCACCCACCGGCAGCAACCGCGCATTCTTCTTCTCGCCGCAGCACTCGCCGCAGCGCCTTTCGCTCAGTGCCAAAGCTCGACGACTCCATCGCCCGCGCCCAACCCGCCGGCCCAAACGCAGAACGCCCCCGCAGCCGCAACTCCGGCTTCTCCATCCCCCGCTCCATCGCCAACCACGCCCAACGCCGCGCCCGCCGCCCCATCGCCTGCCGCATCCTCCGCCCCCTCATCCGCGCAAACCGGGACGACAGTGACGACGGAGACTGAGACCAGCCAGGCTCCGCACCGCGGCTCCGCTGTCATCAGTGTCGCGGAAGGCAACAAACAGGCCTGGACCATGCTCCGCAATGCTGCCGGTTCCAAGCCGGATCTCCGCATCCAGGCCGTCACCGCGCTCGGCACCATGACCGGCTTCCCCAACGCAAGAAAACTGGTCATCGCAGCCTTCGCCGATTCCGACATGGATGTCCGCGTCGCCGCCGTCGTCGCCGTGCAGACAGCAAAGGACCGCAGCATGATTCCAACTCTGCGCAAGGCGCTCGACGACAAATCGCCGGAGGTCAGCTTCGCCGCTGCCGCCGCCTTGTGGCGCATGGGAAACGACTCCGGCAAGGACATCCTCTTTGACGTCCTCAACGGCGAGCGCAAGTCCGGCTCCAGCTTCATCAGCAGCAATCTGCACACCGCGAGCAAGGACATGCACAGCCCCGCGACGCTCGCCGCCATCGGAGCCAAGCAGGGAGCCTACATGCTGCTCGGCCCCTTCGGCGTCGGCCTGGATGCGCTGGACTATATCCGCAAGGGCAACAACGGCAACTCCGCGCGCGTCCTCGCTATTACCCTGCTGTCAGAGAAGAGGAGCGCCGCAACGTGCGACCAGCTCGTCGCCGCGCTCGGCGACAAGGACGCATTCGTGCGCGCTGCCGCCGCACATGCCCTGGGCAGCTACCACACCAGGAATGCCACCGACACCCTGCTGGACGCCTTCGGAGACAGCAAGAGCGCCGTCCGCCTGATGGCCGCCGCGTCCTACATCCGCGCTACAGGCATCCGCAGCTCCGGCAACCTCGTCGCCTCCGCTGCCAAACTACCCGCAAAAGGCGCACACTAGCATCTGTGAACACCAGCCTCTTCGAACTGTTCAAGATCGGAATTGGACCATCGAGCTCGCACACCGTCGGTCCCATGCGAGCGGCTCTGCGCTTTGCCCGTGGGCTTGACGCGTCCGGAGCGCTCGCGGACACGGCTTCGGTTCGCGCGGATTTGTACGGCTCGCTCGCCCTCACCGGCATCGGCCACGGTACCGACCGCGCCGTGCTTCTGGGCCTGATGGCCGAGGCTCCCGACAGCGTCGACCCGGCAGGCATCGACGCGAAGCTGGCCACAGTCCGCTCCTCCCGGACGCTGCCGCTCGCAGGCTGGCGCGATCTTCCCTTCGTCGAAGACGCGCATCTGCTCTTCCACCGCGACCAGATGTATCCCGACCCTGCGGTCGCCTCCCATCCCAACGGCATGCGCTTCTCCGCCTTCGACGCGTCCGGCCGCCTGCTGCGAGAAGAGGTCTACTACTCCATCGGCGGCGGCTTCATCCTCTCCGAGCAGGAGCGCGCGCAGGGCAACACCGGCAGCAAGCAGAAGCGCCTCGTCCCCTACCCCTTCAGCAACGCCGCAGAACTGGTGGCAACCGCCGCACAGCACAACCTCACCATCGCCGAACTCATGCTGGCCAACGAATGCGCCATCGCAACCCAGGCGCGCGAAAGCACTCCGAATCCTCAAGGCGAAGTTCAGCTCAGCGAAAGTCCGGGTGCCCCATCCATCGCGCCGCCTTTGCGCGATGGGTGGGATCCAAAATCCCATGTCCGCGAAGGAATCCACCGCCTCTGGCAGGCCATGCAGAGTTGCATCGAGCGCGGCATGGCCACCGAAGGCACGCTCCCCGGAGGCCTGAACGTCCGCCGCCGCGCACCGCGCCTTTCCCAGCGGCTCCATACCGGGGGTTCCAAAGACCCGCTCGCCCCTCTGGACTGGATCAGCGTCTACGCCATCGCCGTCAACGAAGAGAACGCCGCCGGCAGCCGCGTCGTCACCGCCCCCACCAACGGAGCAGCAGGCGTAGTCCCCGCCGTCGCCCTCTACTACCTCAACTCCATCGACGGAGCCGACGAAGAGGGCATCCTGCGCTACTTCCTCACCTGCGCCGCCATCGGCATTCTCTACAAGGAGAACGCCTCCATCTCCGGCGCCGAGGTAGGCTGCCAGGGAGAGGTCGGCGTCGCCTGCTCCATGGCCGCCGGAGGCCTCGTAGCAGCTCTCAACGGCACCAACAGCCAGATCGAGCACGCCGCCGAAATCGGCATGGAACACAACCTCGGCATGACCTGCGACCCCATCGGCGGCCTCGTCCAGATTCCCTGCATCGAGCGCAACGCCATGGGAGCCGTCAAAGCCGTCAACGCCTGCCGCATGGCCATGCACGAAACCGAAGGCCACAAAATCTCCCTCGACCAGGTCATCCGTACCATGTACCTCACCGGCCTCGACATGCAATCCCGCTACAAGGAAACATCCTTAGCCGGACTAGCCCTGAACGTCATCGAGTGCTAAATCGAGCTATACTGCTTCCCCATGAATAATTTACGAAAGACGCAGCGGGCGCGACTTTGTCAACTACCTAGTCCTGGAAACATTGCGGGACGTTCATCCAGCATCACGAACGCATTTTTCAACGCGATAATCCCGATAATCGAACCATCCGACGCCGAGGAATCGGAAGCATTGGCCATTTTGGAGATGCAGACTTCCGATGTTCGGTGCGCGTATTGCGGCGATAAATCAACAGAATGGGACCATCTTCGTCCGATCATTACCGACCAGCAGCCCACCGGATATATCACTGAGATAGCCAACCTTGTTCCAGCGTGCGGTAAGTGCAATCAATCGAAGGGAAAATCCAACTGGCGAGTTTGGATCGAAGGGTCAGCCCGCTTGTCGCCGAAGACTCGTGGGATCGTAGATCTCCCACAGAGAATTTCTCGGCTTGAGAGATACGAGGTTTGGCGAACACCGACCCGGATTGCATTCGAAGAGATTGTGGATGTTAATATCTGGAAACAGCACAAACAGAATTGGAGGGATATACTCG
>JAJZHR010000423.1 GCA_021810815.1 Acidobacteriota bacterium
CGCGCGGCAGATGAAGTTCTTCGGCCCGGTGCTGAGCTTCGTCCTGAAGGACAAGGCGACGGCGGAGAAGTTTCTGCCCGCGTGCAGGCTGGTGACCGAGGCCACAAGCTTCGGAGGCATCGCCACCATGGCCGAGAGGCGCGCGCGATGGGGCGGCGATGCCGTGGACGAGGGCTTCATCCGCATGAGCGTCGGCTGCGAGGCCATCGAAGACCTGATCGACGACCTCGCCCAGGCGCTGGACGCTTCCCGCTAGCCTTGCTTGCCGCCGTGGGCTGTCAGCTTCACGTCGATGTTGTTGCGCGTCGCATTGGAGTAGGGGCAGACCACATGGGCCTCTGCCACCAGCTTCTCCGCCGCTGCCTGGTCCAGATCTGCAATCGTCACATCCAGCGCCACCGTCAGAGCGAAGCCCGGTCCGGCGTCGTTTGGCCCAATGCCAACCTGGGCTTTCACTGTGATCGCTCCTGTCTTCAGCTTCTGCTGCTGCGCCAGGTATTCCGCAGCTCCGCCAAAACACGCAGCGTAGCCTGCCGCGAACATCTGCTCAGGATTCGTGGCCGCGCGCGAACCTCTGCCGCCCATCTCCTGCGGCACCGCCAGGTCGAGATCGAGAAGACCATCGGAGCTTTTCACATGGCCATTGCGCGCTCCAACTGCTGTGACTTCCGCTGTGTACAGAACTGACATTTGATTGCCTTTCTTCGAGTGGGTTCTGCTGCTCGCCTGATTCTTTCAGAACTCGCCGCATGGCTGCGAATCGGGGAGGATCGTGCCCGGAGAGGGATAGGCAGCTATGCTGGAAGCAGCCCATGCAATCCTCGCCAGCAACCACGCAGCAGCGAACCATCGACCTCAGCTTCCCCTGCGAATGGAAGGCCGAAATCCTGGCTGCAGCGCCGATGATCGCGCCTGCGCGGCAGTTCGTGTATCCGCTTCCCGTTCCCGGCGAAGAGGACGCTCTGGCGCGTGGTGCGATGCAGTTGATGGTGCGGCCGGACGCTGGCCAGCCGGCGTTCCTCGCCACCTGCGCCCTCGGCTTTGCGGACCCGACCATGCCGAGCGGCGTGTGGTCCTGCCCCCATCCCAGCGAACTCTGCGCCGTCGCCGGCGGCTACGCCTACATCGTCAACACGGTGCGGCCGGAGGAGAGCCTGCAGATTCCCTTCCGCCCCGTCACCGAAGTGCGTCCGCTTCCCGGCCAGGGGCTGCTGCTCTTCGCTGGATTCCACGCTCTGCTTGCGCTCGGCGCCCATGGAATCGCATGGCAGACCAGGCGGCTGAGCTGGGAGGGCGTGCGGGTCGCGTCCGTAGAGGAGAGCCTGCTGCACGGCTTCGGATGGAACCTGATGACGGACAAGGAAGTCCCCTTCACCGTCGATCTGCGCACGGGCGAGCACACCGGAGGATCAGCGCCGGGCGCCTGAGGCTTCGCCGGATTCACCTCGCCGGGGAAGCATCTCCGGGACACGTCACGCCGGAAGCAGCGGCTATTCCTGAAGCGCGAAGAAGCTCAGAGCAGCATCGCCCTGCAGCAGCACGCGTGTGCGATGCAGAGCTCCATACGCCGCAGCCAGCGGCAGCTTCTTGCTGTGCTCCGCAACCACCAGCGTGTGGCCGCCGATGATCTTCCCCAGCGCTGCCTGCTCGCCTAAGAAGTCCAGCACCGCGGCGTACGCCTCCGCAGCCTCATACGGAGGATCGAGAAACACCACATCGACCGGCTCCGCTTCTCTCGCCAGCGCAGCCAGCAATGGCAGCGCTCCGCGGATATTCAGCGTGAAGCCCTCGGCGATGTTCAGCGCGCGCAGATTGGCATGGATCGCCGCAATGGCCGGCGCCGTGTTCTCTGCAAAGAAGACCTGAGCAGCGCCTCGGCTGATCGCCTCGATGCCGACCGCGCCCGAGCCGGCGTAGAGATCGACGAAGCTGCAGCCTGCGATGCGCGGAGCGAGCACGTTAAAGAGCGTCTCGCGCAGACGGTCGCTGGTGGGGCGCGTCTGCATGCCTTTCGGAGCGATGAGGGGACGCGAGCGATATGTTCCGGCGATGACGCGCATTGCTTTCGATCCTAGCCCAACAGCGCGCCTTGCGCGGATGCGGACGTTCGCCGTCCTGCCCTTTGCGATACAACCGCAGAGGATGGACACCCGGGCCGTTGCCCCTGGTGCTGTTATGAGCATCGCCTATCGTGCTGGATCGGACGTGGCGCATCCCTCGGAATCAGGTTGCCGCGCATCCGCAAAGACGCCGTTGCGGCGCTCCCTCTACAATCGAATGCAGCAGCACACAAGGGGCGGAGAAATCTATGCGCGGGTGGTCTTTTCCGATTGGTCGGGTGATGGGCGTGGAGATACGCCTGCACATGTTCTTCGCCCTTCTGCTTGCTCTCTGCTTCGCCTATACGAACATGGTGGATATGCCTGCGGCGCGCGGCCTTGCGCTGTGGCTGCTGCTGCTGGCCGCCGTTGGCGTACGCGAAATCGCCCGCAGCATCGCCGCCGCCTACTATGGCCTGGAGCTGCGCAACATTCTTCTGCTGCCCATCGGGGGACTGTTCGGCATGGCCACCCCAGAGAGCACGGAGCGCGCCTCAGAGAGCCATATCCAGAAGGTGATGGCAGCGGTTGGCCCCATCGCAAGCCTCGGCACCGGCCTAGTGCTGGCGGCGCTGTTTGAAGGCTCGGCGAGCGGCGTCGACCTGCTGGCGAAGCCCTGGATCACCCCGGCGCACCTGCTGCGCAGCATGGTGTGGCTCAATATCTTCCTCGGCCTCATCAATCTGCTGCCTGCCTACCCGCTGGACGGAGGCCGCGTTCTGCGCGGCGAATTCTCCCGCACGCGAGGCGCTCTGGTAGCCAGCCGGACAGCCGGCGGCGTGGGCCAGGCCATCTCCCTCATTCTCTTCGCCGCCGGCATTCTGCTGCCCAGCCCATGGCTCCTGATGGCCGGCTTCTTTGTCTTCATCGGAGCGCAGATGGAGGACCAGGGCACGCTCTTTCAGTCCGTGGTGGACACGGTGCGCATGCGCGACATCATGCTGACGGAGTTCTCCATGCTCTCCGCCTCCGACACGCTGGAGGACGCGATGCACAAGTCCGTCCACAGCCTGCAGGACGACTTCCCGGTGGTGCGCGGCCAGAACCTGGTC
>JAJZHR010000424.1 GCA_021810815.1 Acidobacteriota bacterium
CTTCATCGCCCCAAACCGCGCCGCATCCACGCGCGACATCTGCCCCGCCCCAATGCCCACCGTCTGGAAGATCGGCGCAGGACCAGCGTCCGCCCCCGAGTGAATCCCCCCCGGAGCCGTGTACACGCCCGCGCGGTTCTGAATCGCCCGCGCATACACAATCGCGTTCGACTTCACGTGCTTGCACACGCGCCACGCAAACAGCAGAGCCTCCATCTCCTCCTGCGTAGGCTCGCGCTCCGTCACCGTCTTCAACTCCGCAGCGGTAATCCGAGCCGTGTCCGCGTCCTGCAGCAGCATGCCGCCGGAGATTTGCTTCATCGCGCGCAAAGCCGGCGCTGGCACAATCTCCACCAGACGCAGGTTCTTCTTCGCCGCAAACCGTGCCAGGGCCTCGCTGGTGTAGCTGGGAGCGACAATCGCCTCCACAAACAGCTTCGCCATCTCCTCCGCCGCCGCCCCATCCACTTCGCGGCTCACCCCGATGACGCCGCCGAACGCCGAAACCGGGTCCGCAGCCAGCGCGCTCGCGTACGCTTCCGCAACGCTCGCTCCCGTTGCCGCTCCGCAGGGATTGGTGTGCTTGATGATCGCAACCGCCGCCAAATCCGCAGCCGAATCCGGCGCAAGCTCCGTCACCAGATTCCAGCACGCGTCCAGATCCACCAGATTGTTGAAGCTCAGTTCCTTCCCCTGAAGCTGCCGTGCGCCAGCAATCCCCTTCCCCGATCCATCCGTATAAAGCGCCGCCCTCTGGTGAGGATTCTCTCCATACCGCAGCGTATTCGCCAATGGATAGTTCAACCGCAGCGCCGCCGGAAACGCAGCCTCTGCCAGAGGAGTGACCTGTGCCGGAGCATGAGCATCCTCCTGCTCCGCCAGCGTCTCCAGCGTGTTCGCAATGGCCGTGTCGTAGGCTGCCGTCGCCGCGAACGCCTGCTTCGCAAGCCTCCACCGCGTGCTGCGGCTCAGGCTCCCCTTGTTCGCCGCAAGCTCCTCGGTCAGCGCCGCATAGTCCGCCGCCAGCGTCACCACCGCCACATCCTCGAAGTTCTTCGCCGCCGACCGAACCATCGAAGGTCCGCCGATGTCGATGTTCTCCACAATCTCAGCAAACGCAACGCCAGCGCGGCTCGCCGTCTTCTCGAACGCGTACAGATTCACCACCACCATGTCGATCGGCTCGATCGCATGCTCCTCCACCGCCGCCCGATGCTCCGCGTTTTCGCGGATGTGCAGAATGCCTCCGTGGACCTTCGGATGCAGCGTCTTCACCCGCCCGTCCAGCATCTCCGGAAATCCCGTCAGGTCGCTGATGTCGCGCACCTGCAGGCCCGCCTCGCGCAGAACCCGCGCCGTTCCTCCCGTGGAGATCAGGTCAACGCCATGGCTGGCAAGCGTGCGTGCGAATTCCACCAGACCAGTCTTGTCGGTCACAGAAAGCAAAGCGCGGCGCACCGGCTTCATGCCGGCCTTCGATTCGGATGGTTGTGCGATGGATGTGTTGCCGGAAGTCACTGGATGCTCCTGAAATCAACGAATTTGTGGGATTGGCAAGCGGAAGTTGGGGCAATGCATCTTCAAAAGCCGCGAACACGTGAACAATTGATTCTAAATGAACCACCCATAATCCCGACCCTGCCCGTTTCCCCCGTTTTGTCTTCCTGCCCCTCCGCCCTGTCATCCTGACGCGCAACGAAGAACCTCGCGGTTGCCTCTCCCGCCGCCGCTCGCCAGCCAGCCCGCAAAGACCCGCATTACAATTGCCCAGATGCCAATCCCCGAAACAATCGAGCCTGGTTGCCTCGAAAGCTGCGCCGTCTGGGGCGATGCCACGGACACGCTGACGCAGCGCGTCTTCCCCGCTCCCGGCCGCGTCTATCGCACCGCCTTCCAGCGCGACCGCGACCGCGTCGTCCAGGCACGAGCCTTCCGCCGCCTCGCCGGCAAGACCCAGGTCTTCACCCAGGGAGGCTCCGACCACTTCCGCAGCCGCCTCACCCACACCATCGAAGTCGCACAGATCGCCCGCGGCATCGCCTCTGCCCTCGGCCTCAACGAAGACCTCGCCGAAACGCTCGCCCTCGTCCACGACATCGGCCATCCGCCCTTCGGCCATGCTGGCGAGCGCGCCCTGGACCTCTGCCTCCAACGCCACGGCCTCCGCTTCGACCACAACCTCCACGCCCTGCGCATCGTCGAGCACTTCGAACTCCGCTACGCAGCCCATCGCGGCCTCAATCTCACCCTCGCCGTTCGCGAGGGCATCATCAAGCACTCCCGCGACTACTCCCCAGCGCAGCACCCCGAACTCTCCGAATACTTCCTCGACCAGCGCCCTCCGCTCGAAGCCCAGATCATCGACCTCGCCGACGAAATCGCCTACCTCGCCGCCGACATCGACGACGGCATCGAGTCCGGAATGCTCTCCCTCGAAGACGTCTGCGCCAACGTCCGGATCATCCAGCGCAACTACCTCCGCCTGCAGCGCGAACACGCCGGAACCGACCCGAAGTTCCTCTTCAACGAAGCCCTCCTCCTGATGACCCACGCCCTCACCGAGGACCTCATCCACCAGACCGCCACCAACACCCTCGACGCCGGCATCACCTGCCTGCAAGGCGTTCGCACCCATCCCGAGCGCCTCGCCGTCTTCTCCCCCTGGATTGAAGCCGAGCGGCAGCAGGGAAAGAAATACCTCTACGAAACCCTCTACACCAACGAACACCTCACCCGCGAGCACGTTCGCTCCGTCCAGGTCATCACCGAAATGTTCGACCTCTTGATGCGCGAGCCCGAGCGCCTTCCCGCCAGCCACTTCGCACTCGTCCGGGAAGAAGGCCGCGCCCGCGTCGTGGCCGACTACATCGCCGGCATGACCGACACCTTCATCCTCAACCTGCATCAAGCCATGCTGTAAGGACGAAGCGCCCAATACGCAGGCCGCCGACCGTGCTGAAGTCGCATCATGCGAAGGCTCCTCAGGAACAGAAGGGCCATAGCGACCCTGTGTATAATCGCTGCGGTGCTTCTGCGGCAGAGGCATCCGAACCCCATACATAAAAGAGCATGAGCATGAAGCAGTGGAAATATTTTCTCGGAATATTTCCTGCGATGGCAATCTCAGGACTCCTTGTCTTCACGC
>JAJZHR010000425.1 GCA_021810815.1 Acidobacteriota bacterium
TACCTCCACCTCTCCGGCACCGAACTCATCATCGCCGCTGGCGTCTACATGCCCCAGCGGGAACAGTTGTTCGCGATTCGCACCTACCTCCTCGACCATCACGAAGAGATGCGCTCCCTCCTCGCCGACAAAAAACTGAAGTCGCTCATGCCCCAGTTTGAGGGCAACCCCCTCACCCGGTCCCCCAAGGGCTTCCCCGCCGACCATCCCGCCGCCGATCTCCTCCTCTGCCGCCAGTGGGGACTCTCGGCCACCCTCCCCGCGGACGTCTCCCTCCATCCAGACCTGCTCCGGGAGGTGGTCGGCCGATTCCGCGTCGTTTCACCGTACGTTGACCGTCTAAATACGCCCTTTCACCGTGAAAAATCGGCACAAAAATCACGGTTCTGACCCCGTTTTCCGCACCATGCCCCATCGCCCGCAGCCGCAATTCCAGAGGCCCGCAGCTCCTCCGCCGGTGGAAAACACGGAAAACTGACCGTGAAAACCCAGGTTTGCCGACAAAACCCGAAGAAAACCGAAAATACCTGTGGAAAGCCGCTGATTTTGGTTGACAATAGACTTGGAAAGACGCAAGGTAGTCAGCGGTGCAGCTCGCCGCACCCGCATCAATACTGGCGATTTACGCCAGTCCGCACTCCGGCCCCGGTCAGTTCTCTTTCCGCCGCCGAGAGCGCTTTGCGGGGGTTAGGCAAATGGGCGAACCGTGTAGAGCGGCGCAGCTCGCGCAGCATAATCAAGAACGAAAATCGCAACTGGAGGATTCAAAACATGGCAAAGGGAATGACCAAAACAGCTCTCGTCCGCCTGATGGCAGAGAAGATGGAACTCACCAACAAGCAGTCGGCCGCCTTCCTCGAAACACTCGCGGAGACCGCTGTGAAAGAGACCAAGAAGAACGGAGAGTTCACCATCCCCGGCATCGGCAAGCTGGTGAAGGCGGAGCGCAAGGCGCGCCTCGGCCGCAACCCCCAGACCGGCGAGAGCATCAAGATCAAGGCCAAGACCGTGGTCAAGTTCCGCGTGGCCAAGGTTGCCAAAGACACCATCGCCCCGCCCAAGAAGTAGTTGCAGGCGCACGTCGACGGGTGTCTTCCGCCCCTCTGCCGCCGGGGGTTCCGCATAGTCTGCGGAGAAGCCGTTGGGGCTTGTTCGCGCTGATGTTCCAGGGCGCGCATCAAAGCCCGACGCGCAAGGCGGCACGATTTCACCCTGTGTTCATAGGGGTTTCAAGACCATCCGCGGCCGCCATCGACCGCGCGACGGAGGCAAACAGACGGGCCGTGCGCGACAGCCTGAGAACTCTCAGGCCTGTTGCGCGCGGCCTGTTTGCGTTGACGGAAAGACCGCCCTCAGGATCATCGAACATCCCAGCGACACCAGGACCGCCTTCTCCAGCAGGAGCCGGTCATACCTCCACGCGAGCACAGAGAAGCTGATCGCGAAGAGCCAGAAGTAGCTCTCGTTCAACACCGCAGATGCCCATCGCGGCGACGCTCCCGATGCCGCATACTGCGCTCGAAGAGCAGGGAAGAGCCGAGGCACGCGCGAGCAATATTCCGCATAAGCTGCTCCCAGCTTCGCCGAGAGAAATGCTTCTTCCGCGCCGATCAGACGCAGTTGAAAGATGCCGATGAGCACAATGGCAGCAATGCCTCCCGCCGGCGACATGACGAGCGCAAGCCCAAGCGTGTGCAGCCAAGTGCCCACATACAAGGGGTTCCGCATGTGCCGGTAGGGCCCATCCGCGACCAGCGCAGCGCCGTGCATCCGGCTGTCCTCCGCAACCCCCAAAACCAGGTACGCGCCCCCCCATGTACGCAGTCCCGCCCCCACAAAACTCGCCAGAATGCCTGCGATCACGATGCTTGCAGACGCTGCGCCGAAGCCGACGATGCCAGTGCGTGCGAGTTGCAACGAGGCTGCGCTCCACAGGCTTCTTCCGCCGCCCTGCATCCGCGCAGGGTCCCACGGCGCCACAAAGCAGATAGCGTAGATGACAAGATGGATGGCATAGCGGAAGCGAAATTCAAAATTGCTTGCTTTCATTCAATGGCTTTCAATCGCGGGAGTGGGCTTCTCAAATCGGCGGTGCGGTGGTGTGCAGATAGATTACGCCTCGCCAGACTGAGAACGAACTGCACCCACTGGCAGCGGGGCGTCAGCGCGATGTGGCTTGGCATTGCAGATAGGCCAAGTCGCTGCCTGATCTAGAATCAACCAGAGACTCCGAACGCAAATGAAGACGCATCCTCGCCCACGCATTGCTATCCCCGTCCCCACGTCGACCGACGAGGATTACAACAGCCGCTCATGGCCGCTCTACGCCGACGCTGTCCATCGCGCGGGCGGAGAAGCTGTGGCCGTCCCTCTGACGGCATCTCCTGTGGAAGTTGCGCGCCTGGCCACCTCCTGCCAGGGTGTGCTGCTGCCCGGGAGCCCTGCAGACCTGAACCCGCACAAGTACGCCGCCGAGGTTGAGCCGCTGACCGCCCCACCCGACCCTGCGCGCGAATCTGTCGACGAACTGCTGCTGCAGGATGCGCACAACCTGCACAAACCCATTCTCGGCATTTGCTATGGCGCACAGTCGCTCAACGTCTGGCGCACCGGGACGCTGGTGCAGAATCTGCTGCCGATGCCCGTCAACCACAAGGCAGGCAGGTCGGTCGCTGTCGCACACTCCGTTGCCATCTCACCGGAGTCCCTTCTTGCCGCCATCACGGAGAGCGATCCCCAGATGAGCCTTGAGAACGACCTGCTCCGGCTCCCCATCAATTCCAGCCATCACCAGGCCATCGGGGTGCCGGGAGATGGGCTTCGTATCTCCGGCCGCTGTCCGCAGGACGCTGTGATCGAGGCCGTCGAGGGCACCAACCCAGCGCATTTCGTTCTCGGTTTGCAGTGGCACCCGGAGCGGACGCTCGAAACCAGCGTAGCCTCTCGTGCGATATTCGCACATTTTATAGAAAAGTCCAGAGAATGGCAGCCGCGCGCCGTCTCCGACTCGATCGCCTGAAAACTCGCCGGAATCGAGCTCTTCCCAGAACAGCGTATATTCAGCCAAAAATGCCACTTCGCCGATCCATACCGCACCGATCCGATGCCACGCAGGTCAACAGCAGCGAAATGGC
>JAJZHR010000426.1 GCA_021810815.1 Acidobacteriota bacterium
AAGTGGGAAACGCTCTTCGTTTTCCATCTTTTCCATGGCTTCTTCCGATATCTCATAGATGCTCTTGAAGATGCGCTGTTGCACTTGGACCTTGGGCGCACCCTGCTTCTTCTGTTGCCGTTGTCGTTGCCCCTGCCCTTGTCCGCTCAAACCGCCCGAGGAGCCGAAACCGCCTCCAGCAGAGCCCGGGCCTCGCGTATCACCTCGTCCGGCTTCGCCGCCGCGCTCGTCCCCTGCGCCGCATGGGTCAGCGGCCACTTCAGCAGCCCCTGCGGAGTGAACTGGGCGCCCCTCTTCGCATTGCGCGAAACCATCTGCATCAGCTGCCCCGGATCGATCCTCGCGTTCTCCATGAACCGCACATGCAGCATCTCCGTCATCACCTTCTGGCGGCCATTCTTCGTCTGCTGCTCGATCTGCATGCGCTTGCGGTCCAGTTGCGCCACACCTGCGGCCTCGCAGTCCAGCCGCAGCTCGCCGGCCGCCAGCAGGTTCTGCACCGACTCCGGCAGCGCTCCATACCTGTCGATCAACTCCTCGCGCACATCCGCCAGAGCGCCCGAATCCGCCGCCCCTGCAATGCGCTTGTACATGCGCAGCCGCTGGTTCTCCTCCGCGATGTAATCCGCGTCGATGCGCAGGCTGATGCCCAGGTTCAGCTGCGTCGCCGGCCGCTCTTCCTTGTCCTCGCCCTTCATCTGCCGCACCGCCTGCTCCAGCATGGTGGTGTACATCTCGAAGCCGATGGCCTCGATGTGGCCGCTCTGCTCTCCCCCCAGCATGTTCCCGGCGCCGCGCAGTTCCAGGTCCAGAGCCGCGATCTTGAAGCCCGCTCCGAGATCTGAAAACTCCTTCAGCGCAGCCAGCCTGCGCCGGGCAATCTCCGTCAGTTCCTTCTCCGGCGGTATCAGCAGATAGGCGTACGCCCTGCGGTTCGACCGCCCCACGCGCCCTCGCAACTGGTACAGCTCGCTCAACCCATGCCGGTCCGCGCGGTTGATGATGATCGTGTTCGCCAGCGGAATATCCAGACCGTTCTCGATGATCGTCGTCGCCACCAGAACGTCGTATTCATGGTTCATGAACGCCAGCATCACGCGCTCCAGCTCCGTCTCTCCCATCTGCCCATGGCCCACAACCACGCGCGCCTGCGGCGTCAGTTCGCGAATCTTCGCTGCAATCTCGTAGATCGTCTCCACGCGGTTGTGCACGAAATAGACCTGCCCCCCGCGCTCCAGCTCCACCTCCACCGCCGTGCGCACCAGCTTCTCGTCGAACTTCGCCACCACCGTCTGGATGGCCATGCGGTCCTTCGGCGGCGTCTCGATCACGCTCATGTCCCGCAGCCCCACCAGCGACATATGCAGCGTGCGCGGAATCGGCGTCGCGCTCATCGACAGCACATCGATCGCCGCCCGCATCTGCTTCAGCCGCTCCTTGTGGCGCACTCCGAACCTTTGCTCCTCATCCACAATCAGCAGCCCAAGGTCCTGGAACTTGATGTCCTTTGACAGCACACGGTGGGTCCCGATCAGGATGTCCACCTTGCCCTGCTCCACCTTCTCCAGAATGATCTTCTGCTCCTTCGGTGTCCGGAAGCGCGAAATCATTTCAATGTTCACCGGAAACTGGGCGAACCTCCGCTTGAACGTCTCATAGT
This sequence comes from Acidobacteriota bacterium, assembly GCA_021810815.1. Classification (GTDB taxonomy): domain Bacteria; phylum Acidobacteriota; class Terriglobia; order Terriglobales; family Acidobacteriaceae; genus JAJZHR01. Next base: position 1,661 of record JAJZHR010000426.1, read on the forward strand.
GCTGGAAGCTCAGAATCGTCGTCGGCGTCAGCACCGCCACCTGCTTCCCATCCTGCACCGCCTTGAACGCAGCGCGCATCGCAACTTCCGTCTTGCCGTAGCCCACATCGCCGCACAGCAGCCGATCCATCGGCTGCGTCGACTCCATATCGCTCTTGATGTCCGCAATGGCCGAAAGCTGGTCGTCGGTTTCGTTGTAGTCGAAAGCATCCTCGAACGCGCGCTGAAATTCATTGTCCGGGCTGAACGCCATGCCCAGAGCGGACTTGCGCTGCGCATACAGCTTCAGCAGCTCGTCCGTCATGTCCAGCATCGCCTTCTTGATGCGCGCCTTGGTCTTCGCCCACTGCTGATTGCCCAGCTTGTTCAGCACCGGAGCGGGCCCGGTGTCCGTCGAGCGGTACTTCTGGATCAGGTCCAGCCGCGTCAGCGGAACATACAGCCGCGCCTGCTCCGCGAACTCCAGGATCATGAACTCCAGGTTCACGCCGTCCTGAGGAATCTCCCGCAATCCCATGTACTGCGCAATGCCGTGCTCCACGTGAACCACGTAGTCGCCAACCGTCAGGTCGCGGAAATCGGAAAGAAACGCCGATGTCTTCGACTTCTTCCCCACCGGCCGCGCCGCCTGCACCTCGGCGTCATCGCTCAGATCCTGAGCGCCAAACAGAAACAGCGTGCCCGCCGTCTTCCTGTCCAGATCCAGCACCTGCACGCCGCTCGCAACCAGCGCACGAACGATCACCGGCGTCCGCAGGTCTCCCGCCAGGTAGCTCGACTCCGAATAAACCGTCTCGCTCCCAGCGTGCTGCGGCCTGCTCCCCAACCGATAGGGAACTCCATACTCCTGCAGCATCGACGCCAGCCGCTCCACCTCGCCCTGATTCGGCACCGCCAGCACAATCCGCGCCTCCTGCCGGATCAGCGACTGCAACTCCTCCACCAGCGCAGGAATCGATCCGTGGAACCTCCGCGTGGGCCGCGTCGCGAACTCCACCTCGCTCATCGTGTTCGCGTCGCCGTCCAGCACATCGACGGCTCCAAGCTGGTCCAGGTCGCAGCCCGGCAGCCGCCGCAGCTTCTCTTCCAGCTCCCACGGATTCAGGTAAATATCTTCCGGCCGCACCAGCGTTCCAATCCCGCTGCGGTCGTGCCTCTGCTCCACCTTGTTCCACCAGCGCTCCGCCTGGTTCTTCACCATCGCAGGCTCTTCGACAAACACCCGAGGCTGATGGCGAGCATCGGCAGCATGTTTCATCAGGTCGAACAGCGTAGCCTTCGCCCCGGCCACAGGCGCGAAAAACTCCCACCCCGGAAACACGCTCACGCCAGCAATGGACTCCGCCAGATTCGCATCCATCTCATCCAACACATCCGGCGCATCAATCACATCCAGCGAACCATCCAACTCTTCGCCCGCGCCGCCGCGATACCCCTCACCGTCGCCTGCGCCCTCGCCGTAGCCAGCGCCG
>JAJZHR010000427.1 GCA_021810815.1 Acidobacteriota bacterium
CTCGGCAGCGCGCTTGCGGTCGGCACAGACAGCCTTACCGCCGTCTACAACGGAGACGGGAACTACCTCGCATCTACATCCGCGGCAGTATCGCTCACAGTCACCACGGGCGGAACCAGCACACCTGACTTCACCCTCACTCCCGCGAAGACCGCCCTCACCATCGCTTCCGGAGGCACCACTGCCACAAACACCCTGACCATCGGAGCAACGAACGGCTTCACCGGAAGCGTCTCCTTCTCCTGCACCGGAGGTCTGCCGACGGGCGGTAGCTGCGGCTTCAGTCCTGCCACGGTGAGCACCAGCGGCAACACCACGCTCACCATCACCATTCCCACAGCCAAAGTGCAGTCCGGCACGCAGGCGGCAAACCATTCCCGCAAGCTCGGCTGGCTCGGAGCAAGCGGCGCAACGATGGCCTGCCTTCTGCTCGTTGGCATTCCAGGGCGCAGGCGCTGGAGCGCGCTGCTGGCGCTTCTTCTCTTCGCAGCAGTGGCCGGCGGCGTTGGCTGCGGCGGTGGCGGCAGCAGCTCAACCCCCAGCGGCCCCACCACCAGCCCTGGCACCTACAACATCACGGTGTCCGCCACCAGCGGCACTTTGACCCACACCACCACCATCGCGCTGACAGTGCAATAAGCCTGTCGAACGCGCAAAGGAACTGCCTCGAAGAGCAGCAACGACAACGGGGCGCATAGAGAATCTTCTATGCGCCCCGTTTTTCCTTCGTCCCTGCGAATATCCCAATCTGCGTTGCCTTGCTAAGTTCCCTCGCGCGCCACCGACTTCTTCGCAGGACGCCGCTTCTTCTGCGCCGCCGTTGAGCTTTGCGCGCGCCCCTGCTCGCGCGGTATGTTCTCCACCGACGCGCTTCCCTCCGCCAGCCGCATCAGGAACTCCTGCGCGTTGAATTCCGCGCCGCTCTCCGCCTTCGATCGCCCATGCGTCGAGCTGTTGGCGCGAATATAGTTTCCGCTTGATGTCAGCACGCGCGCCTTCACCGTGTCCGCAAGGCACGCAGCAAGTATCTCGTCCCGCAGCCGCGCTCGCAGCCCCGGATCGCGCACCGGATACACCACCTCGCACCTCTCATACAGGTTGCGGCTCATCCAATCCGCGCTGCCGCAGTACACTTCGTCCTTCCCATGCTCAGCCCCTCCTTTGGCGAAATGCCCGGGGGTCCCATTGGCGAAATAAAAGATGCGGCTGTGCTCCAGGAATCGCCCCACAATCGAGCGCACGCGTATCCTCTCGCTCATCCCCTTCGCGCCCGGAACCAGGGCGCACATCCCGCGCACGATCAGGTCGATCTCCACCCCTGCCTGCGAAGCAGCGTACAGCGCCTCGATCACGCCGCGATCCAGCAGGGCATTCATCTTGGCGATGATGCGCGCCGGCCGCCCCGCCTTCGCGTGCTCCGCCTCCCTCGCGATCAGCCGCAGAATGTCCTGCGCCAGCGTAATCGGAGCCACCAGCAGAGGAGCATACTGCTCCCGCTCCGCCTCGGCCGTCAGGTAGTTGAATACCTCGTGAACAGCCGCCGTCATCGCCGGCTCCGCCGTCATCAGGCTCATGTCTGTGTAGAACCGCGCCGTCACCGGGTTGTAGTTCCCCGTCCCCAGGTGAGCGTAGCGCCGCGTGACGCCGTCCGAGTCGCGGCGCACCAGCAGCGCCAGCTTGCAGTGGGTCTTCAGGCCAACAATCCCGTGGAACACCTGCACGCCCGCGTCCTCCAGGTTGCGCGCCCAGCGGATGTTCGAGTCCTCGTCGAAGCGCGCCATCAGCTCCACCACGACGGTCACCTCTTTGCTTGCGCCCGCCTCCAGCAGCGCCTGGAAGATCGGCGAGTCGGCGCTGGTGCGATACAGCGTCTGCTTCATCGAGACGACCGCAGGATCGCTCGCGCCAGACTCAATGAAGCCAACCACCGTGTCGTAGCTGTCAAAGGGATGGTGGAGCAGAATGTCCCTTCCCCGCAACTCCTCGAAAATATCCGCGGATTGCTTGTTCATCTTGTACTCGCGGCCACTGAACGGCGTGTACTTCAGCTCCGGGCACGGCGTCTCCGTATACAGGTTCATCAGGCGCGACAGGTTCACCGGCCCATCCGTCAGGAACACCTGCGACGCGTCCAGCTCGAAATTCGTGCGCAACCGCTCCACCACCTCCGGGTCGGCGCCGCTCTCGATCTCCAGCCGCACCGCATCCCCCTTGCGCCGATTGTGCAGCTCCGCGCGAACGCTCTCCAGCACTGAGCGCGACTCCTCCTCCTCCATGTACAGGTTGCTGTTCCGCGTCACGCGAAAGGCGGCCTTCGACAATATCTCGTAGCCGCGGAACATCTCTGTCGCATGCGCCTCGATCAGGTCGTGGAGGAAGATGAAATCCACCGCTACAGGTCCATCTGCTCCCGCCTTGTCCGTTCCTGCTGCAGCTTCTCCAGCGCCAGTCGGCAGCCGCACCAACCGCGGAAGCGCCCTCGGCACCGTCACCACGCCCAGCACCGTCGCCGCCGGAGCCGCTCCCTTCCGCTTGCGCCGCAGCAGCAGGGCCACACACAGCGCCTTGTTCAGCACGCGCGGAAATGGATGCGATGGATCGATGGTGACCGGCGTCATCAGAGGATCCACCTCATTCTGGTAATAATTGGCCGCGAACTCCCGCGCCTCGTCGCTGAGCGCGCTCCATCCCAGCACGCGAATTCCCTTCCGCGCCAGAGCAGGCAGCAACTGCTCATTCCAGCAGCGGTACTGGTCGCGCACAAAAAGCTGCATGCGGCTGGCGACGCGGTCGAAGGTCTGCTGCGGCGTCAGCCCGTCCTCGCCCGGCTGGTCATAGCCGTCCTCAATGCGCTGCAGCACGCCAGCCACGCGAATCTCGACAAACTCGTCCAGATTGCCCGCCGTGATGGCAAGAAATTTCACCCGCTCCAGCAGCGGATTCGAGTCGTCCTCGGCCTCCTCCAGCACACGCCGGTTGAAGTCCAGCCAGGATTCATCGCGGCTGAAGAAGCGGTTCGGATGGATATGGGCGTTGGTGGTCATGGATGGTTGGATGCGACTGCGCTCATGCGGCCCGATTGCGGCAATGCTGCTGGCATGGTGAAGCGAACGCGCGCTGCGCAAAACCAG
>JAJZHR010000024.1 GCA_021810815.1 Acidobacteriota bacterium
GATGCATCCCGGCAATAGCAAATGCCCGAGCCAGCAGCATGCAGCAAACCGCCTGTTCCATCCAGTCCCATTATTGCCTGCGAGCAGCCTTCCAGCGCAAGGACGAGGCATCAAGGGCATCGAGGCGCGAGGCCAACCGCGGCCTGGCGACCGAAGCCAGAGAAGCGCCAAATGAGTGTAGATCTGCCACGGACTTATGCAGCCGGGTGCCCTTTGCCGGGCGCCGGGCAAAGGGTGCGGGCACCGGGTGCCGGATGCCAACACCCCATTCATCGCAGCTTGATCGCGATGAGTGGGATACAACTGCAGCTCGCCTTACACTATTCCTGCATTTGCGTTAATCTTCTGTTTCTATTCCCTTTTCTATTCCCTTTTCTATTCCTTCTGATCTGTCCGATCCGTCGCGATCTGTGCTAAGCCTCTCCCGGCTGCCCACCTTTGCAGTCCCGCAAAGCGTGGAACCCGCAATCCAATCTCCCTGCGCTGGCTAAAACTCAGCCCTGGTCTGAAGAAAAGCGAGAATCTCAGCACGCGACAGCACCCCCTCCAACCTGCCATTGGACACCACCGGAAGCTGGTTCAGATCCTCGCGTCCCATCGCCTCCAGCGCGCTCATCAACGGCGCATCCGGTGGAAGCGTCCGCAGGCTCCCCAAGGGACGCATCACCGTATCCAGGGCTGTCACAGGCCACGTTCCCCGGTCGATCTCCTTGATTTCATGGGGCGTAACCAATCCGGCGACCCTGCCATCCTCCACCACGACGAAGCACCGCCGGCCCGTGCGAAGCAGTTCATGATCCACAAAGTCCTGGACGCTCGAATGGCCATCCACCGTGGGGCAATTCCGCGCCATCACATCGGCCACGCGCACGCCCGCGAGCGACTTCTTCAGCCCAACCTCGACGGCGCTTTCCTTTGCCGCTCCAAGCAGGAACCAGCCGATGAACGCGATCCACAGGCCGCCAAGCCCTCCTCCGGCGAAAAAGTGGAAGATGCCGATCACAATAAAGATGCCGGCCACGCCCTGTCCGACTCGCGCCGACATCTGCGTCGCGCGCTCCATGTCGCCCGTTCTCCACCAGACAAGCGCTCGCAGAACGCGTCCGCCATCCAGCGGATAGCCGGGGATCATGTTGAAAACAGCCAGCGAGATATTGATGTACCCCAGCCAGACCAGAACCGCCAGCGCAGGTGTGATGCCAGCGGCGCGGGCGACCTCCGCCATTCCCAGGCAGGCAAGGCCGATCAAAACGCTTGTCAGCGGCCCGGCCAGGGCCATCCAGAACTCCACTTTCGCGCTGGGAGCGTCGGCTTCGAGCTGCGACACGCCGCCCAGGGCGAACAGCGTGATCTCGCGCACCGGCATCCCATTGCGCTCCGCGATCACCGAATGCGCAAGCTCATGCACAAGCAGGGACACGAAAAAAAGCAGCGCCGTCACAATCCCCAGCAGAAGAACCAGGCTCTCCGGCCATTTCGGGTAGCTCGCATGAAAGTTGCCCGAAAGAGAAAAAACAATCAGCAGAGCGATCAGAAACCAGCTGTAGTGCAAACCAATGCGAATGCCGAAAATCTTGCCAAGTTTTATTTGCGACCGCATATCGTGAGCCTCTCGTGCCTTCAGAGCAATGGAAGATGCAGTGCGCGAGCCGCGTCAACTCGCCCGCGATACAGTCGGCCGCGCGGGAGGGAACCGGATCGGCTCCGTCGCTGCGCGGAAAGGAAAATCCTTCCTGAAGGTGAATACAGGACATGCGGCTTTGCTGATCAGATTGTAGGCCAGGCCCGCAGGCGTTCCCTTGTGAAAGTCCTTGGTGTCGCACAGCCCCAAGGCCAGCACGCTGTAGCTCCCTTCGCGCAACTGGGACAGAATCACCTCATCCACCGCTCCTGAGCGAAGGCTGCCGTGCAGGCTGGCGCCGGGCAGTCTGACCTTCTCGACCAGTTGGTTGAGCTTGGCCGAAGTGGCCGCTCTGACCTCGTGAGTCGCGCTCCGCGGCAGCACATGCAGCACTGTGAGCGAAGCTCCATGGGAAGCGGCGAACTGAGCAATGGTCTCGGCAGTGGAGATGGAGGTTTCACGCAGATCTGTCGGGAACAGGATGCGCTCGCACTTGAAGCTGCGAAGATCCGGCCCGGAGGTCTGCGGCCCAACCACCATCACCGGGCAGGGGCTCGCCCTCACGATCCGCTCCGCCACCGAACCAAGAACGATGCGGTCGATGCGTCCCCGCCCATGGCTCCCGAGCACAAGGAGATCCGCGTCGTGCTCCCTCGCGGAACGCAGGATGGTCTCGGGCGCCAGGCCTTCGCGCAGAACAGTATGATGGCCAATCTCCTCCTGCGTCAGCATGCAGCCAAGCTTGTGCAATTGCTGCTCGGCGGCGATATGCAACACGCCGTCGGCGTAGAGCGGCGCCTCGAAGGCGGAGGAATGCGCGAGCGGATCGATCACATGCAGCAGCACGATCCTGGCGCGATGATGGTGCGCAATTGAGATCGCGTGGCAAAGCGCAGAGTACGCGTAGTCGGTGAAGTCCGTCGCTACGAGGATGGTCTTGATACGGATATCGACCGGACGTTTCGCCATAGGACAGCTCCAGTGCCTTCAAATGCCGCACGCGCCAGCAGGACAAGTATCTGTCCTGCTGGCGCGTGAAGGATGTGACGTGGATCACTGGCTTGCTCGGATATTCACGCGCCTCGCGAAAGACCGGACAGATCCGGCGCTGCGCTGCGACACGAGAATTCTACCCTTGCTGCTTCCCTATTGCGCACCGCCATTTGTCGGCATGGAGTGGATGTAGGCGATCAGCGTCTTCATATCGCCCGGGTTAAGGTTGGTCAGCGGCATGCCGCCCTTCTGCATCGCTTTGCTGTGATGGCGCAGCAGGGCTTCCAGCGTGGAAGTGGGCAGGATGGATGCCGTTCCGGCCAATCCCGGAGCTGCGACCGTTCCATGCAGTCCGCCAACACCATGGCAGCTCTCGCAGGTCATGCGCTGGAAAATGCGCTTGCCTGCGACCGCATCGGGGCTGAGCGGAGCAGCATGGAGAGCGGCAACCGCCGGGCCGGATGCGCCCGCCGTCCCCTGACTCTTCCCTGCGACCGCCGGTTGCGGATGCCCGCCCTGAGGCGTTGCGGCCGACGGTGGCGGAACAGTTCCGAGACTGTCCAGATAGGCCGTCAGTTGCTTCAGCTCCGCGTCGTTCACCACAACCGCAGGCATGCCTCCATCGCGCATTTTGCTCGTCGGATGACGCAGCAGATTGCTCAGTTGGCCGCCGGGAAACTTCTTCCCGATGCCGATCAGGGATGGCGCGAAGTGCGTCCCTTCCCCATTCGGTCCGTGGCAGGCTGCGCATGCGTTGGCGACAAACAAAGCCCGTCCTGGAGCCTCTTGCGGTGCAACCTGCGCCGCCGCAGAACTGGCCGCAGCAGGTTGCGCAGCAGCAGCAGCAGGTGCATTGGCGGCCGGAGCGGCAGCAGTCGCCTCACTGGATGCGGGAGCACCCGTCGCAGCTTCACTCCCCTGAACCGCTGCGGAGGCTGCCCCAGCGGCGGCCGGCGCAAGCGAGCGGAGGTATGCGACCATGTGGCCCAACTCCTCCGGCGTACCCGCCAGCGGAGCCATGCCGCCAGCGCGCATCTTCGGGTTGGGGCTCATCAGCAGCGCCGTTGCCTGCGCATCGGTGAGTTTGGCCATCATCGGCCCAATCGCCGGTGCGCGGCCTCCCGCGCCAGCCTGTCCGTGGCACGCGAAGCAGCCGTGCGCCTGGAACATCTGCTGCCCTGCCGCGATCGAAGCTGCATCCGCCCCGCCAGCGGCTGGCGCACCTTCACCAGCCCGGCCTGCGGCTGCTCCCCTGCCACTAGGCTCGGGCGCAGCCTGCGCCGCCCCGTGCGTCGCCGTCACGTTCGCCGCGCTGGTTCCAAGCACGCCCAGGTACGCCAGCAGCGCGGACATGTCGCTGCCGGAGATATCCACCGCTGGCATCCCGCCTGCCCGCATCTTCGCATTTGGATTGTGCAGCAGGGCCGTCAGTTGATCGGCAGGAAACTTGCTCGTCACGCCGACCAGGCTCACAGCAGCAGGCGATCCTTCACCAGTCGCTCCATGGCATCCCGAGCATCCATTCGCCTCGAAAATGCCTTTGCCCTGCGAAACCAGAGGATTGACAGGCCCGGATGGTGCTGCTGCAGCGGCTCCGCCTGGGGATTCAACATACGGCTGGAACGGTGCCAGACTGTACGCCTTCTCCTGCTGCTCCTGAAGAGCGATCTGCGCCGCGATCGTGGGATCGCGCATATCGTCGCGATGGCTCCGGATGCCGAGATAAACCACGCCCACCATCACAATGGTGACCCCAAGCAACGGGATTGGCCTGCGCCACGGCCGACGCTCCAGGCTCCGATCCAGAAAGGGCATCAGGAAAAACAGCAGCGCCAGGATTCCGGGAACCACCACAATCGCGAATACGACCTGCGGCCCCTCCCAGAACTTCAACCACTCGAACATCGGCAGGTAGTACCACTCCGGCCGCGGAAGAAACTGCGTGTTCGCTGGATTGGCCACCGGGCCAAGACCCGTCGGGTGGAAGTAGGCAAGCACGCCCAGACCGGCCATCAGCAGGAGCGCAAACCCCATATCCATGATGACCTGACGCGGATAGAAGCCCTCCGGCTCCATCTTGGGATGCACCGGATCCTCGTCGATCGGACCCGCAGGCCCCGCTTTGCGGAACAGTGCGATGTGAACTCCGATGAACAGGAAGATCATCGCTGGAATCAGAAACACGTGCGCCACGTAGAAGCGCGACAGCGTGAGCGTTCCCAGCATGTCCCCGCCGCGCAGCAGCCGCGTGAGCCACTCCCCGATGAAGGGCACCTCGCCGACAATATTGGTCCCCACCGCCGTCGCGAAGTAAGCCTTCTGGTCCCACGGCAGCAGATAGCCCGTGAAGCCCATCCCCAGCACAAACAGCGACAGCGTCGCCCCGGAGATCCAAAGCAGCTCGCGACGCCCCTTGAACGACCCGTAAAGGAACGTCTGCAGGAAGTGAAGCGCCAGCACCACGATCATCGCGCTGGAGCCATAGGAGTGCAGGCTCCGCAGGAACGCGCCTGCGGCCACCTGCTTGGTGATGTAGGCCACGCTGGTGTGAGCGCTCTCCGCCGACGGCACATAATACAGCGCCAGGCAGATGCCCGTGATCACCTGAGAAATGAAAATAAAAAGCAGCCCCGATCCGAAGACATAGGCCAGTCGGGCACCGCCCGGTATCGGCTCATCCAGCGAGGTGCGCATCAGGCTGTCCAGGCCTGTGCGCTTGTTCACCCAGGCATAGACACGTTTTGGCAGTTTCTTCTTTTCGGGCGGCGCGGTCTTCAAAGGTTCATCCACAGGGTCACCTAGCTCAGCACTTCTTTGTTGGGAACATTCGATCGGAAATACTCAAAGTGCACCATCAGGTTTCCATCCTGCACCTTATGCGGCAGCGAGTCCATCCCACGCGGCGGAGGCCCGGCAAGATGATCCCCGTCCTTGGCGAAGTGGCCGCCATGGCACGGGCACACGAACTGCTCCTGGCCCTTCTGCCACGACACGCTGCAACCAAGATGCGGGCAGATCGCAGACAGCACCTTCAATTGCCCGTCCGCGCCCTTGGTCACATAGACGGACTGCGACGAATCCACCTCCCGCCACCCGTCCAGTTGCTTGAAGTCCACCGTCTTCAGAACCGGTTGCGACAGGTTGGACAGCTCGTCCGCCGTCGCCACCACCGACCAGCCGCTCTGCTTCGACTTCGCATACAGCGGATACAGCACGTAGCGCAGCACGGGGACCGCTAAAAGCGCCCCCATGCCCGCACTGCCGATGCCAAGCAGAACACCGAAAAAGGAGCGCCTGTTGATGACAATTACGTCCTTCGGACCCTCAGTCTCTTCAAGTTTGGTGCCGTGTCCCATGCAATCTCCTAGAAGTTCAGCCACAAGGCCATGTAGAGCGTGTTGTTGTCTGAGGCGTTGCGGTTCGCCCCGTCGTAGTTGCTGCCGGCGCCATTGAATTTCGTGTAGCCAGTATAGGAGAGATTGATGTCAATATTCTGCACCGGCCAGTACGCCACCTGCGCAATGTATCCCGTCGTGTTCGGGCTGCCGTTGTTGCTGCCCGTCACTGCGGCCGGGGCGTACAACAAAGCGTCCGTGCTGCCTGTGGTCGTGAAGAACGCCCCCGTCGCGCTGTACCGGTTGCCCCAGTGGTACGTGCTGTCCAGCTTGAACATGTTCAGATGGTCCTTGTTGTTCGACGCTCCTCCCGCTCCATACGTCGCGTCCAGCGTCGAGGATTCGTGCGTGTAGCTGCCATGCGCGTCCAGCAGGTTCGCTCCGAACGGATGCTCATACTGGAAGTCGATCGCCGGATCCAGGTACTTGTCCTGAGGCCCGCTGACCGCGCCCGGGAAGGAACTCATATACAGGCCATACGTGCCCACCTCAAGATAGTTGTCGCCCCATGTCTGCTGCCAGGCCGCGCGCCAGTAAGGAGCAACTCCGTTGATGTTGTATTGGCTGCCCACACCGCTGATCGGAACCGCCGCACCGCCGTGCTCCGACCGGTACAGCGTCACATCCGTGTACAGGTGACCATCGTACATGCTGTACGCTCCCAGGCCAGCAACGTCTCCGCCCAATGCTCCGTTCACCACCGGAGATGCGATCGAACCCACGCCGGAGCCCGAGGAAATCCACGGGAAACCCCACACCGGCGTGCTGTTCCACACATCCTCCACACCGGGGTTGTTGTTCAGCGTCACGCCGTACATCCAATCGCGCCCGCCGACCGTCTTATCATTCGCATAGCGCAGATCCGTGTTGTCCATCCCGAAGTGGTCGTCCGCATGCGTATAGGTCACCTGCGCCATGCCGCCAAAGTGCGATGCGAAGCCGCCCGCAAGGAACAGGCTCAACTGCTGCGGAAATCCGGCCGTCCCGTTCTGCGTCGCTGGCTGGTTCGCCTGGTACGCCGTGTCCGAAACCAGGATCATCGCCGCCAGGGGAATGTACTTCGACAGCAGCAGATCCTTGCTGTTGCCCACCTTGTCGCTGGCGGTCATGTCCGTCAGCACATAGCCCTGCAGCTTGAAGTTCCGCCCAAAGGCCGTCAGCTCAGGAGGGTTGCTATGGCACACATTGCAGGAAAGCCCGGTTTGACGGGCAAAGCTGGGAACAGCATACGCATCCCCTACACTCAGAAGCAGCAGCAGAACCGGTATCATCCACATTCTTTTCGACATATTCGATCCTCAAGTACCAGTTGGAATAACTGAACTTTGTTCAAGGAGCCCTTCAAGAGCGCCTCCGCAAGTTGAAACAATACCATTGTGACTCGGCTCTCTGTGCCATTCCGTATTGCGCGTCACATATGAATGTGACATGAATCACAGACAACCGGTTCCAATGCAGTATCTGATTCGTCAAACGCACAATGCGCCAGACATGGAGATTCCCGGCCTGTTCCGGAACAGGATTTCAAAAGCATGGTTTAAAACAGGATTTCAAAACAGGACTTTCCGGGATCAGGACTTTCCAGTTCAGGACTTTCAGAAGTGAGTGAGCCTCTGATGCTGCCCTTGCCGTTGCCCGCTCTTCTGCTTGTCGTTCCGCAGCGAAGCTAGGGAATCTGCTTCACACTTCCGCCCGGCCCGAAATCCCTTTTAGAAGCCGCAAATCCGGGTGCCCTGTGTCTCGCTTCTGAGACATGGGGCAGATTGGAATGATCCCCAAAACCCACAACTCCCCGCAGATCTCTGCCGCATACCCATAACTGATCCCTGACAACTGACAACCCTTGTGATCCCTGACAACCGGCAAGCCCCGAGGTACGCTTTTCGCACCGACCGTTCAGCCCTGAGGGACTGCGCCTTGAACGCCCGCCATCATGGCAAGCGAGTGCCGATGCGCCGGAAAGGAAACCGTCAACACAGGACAGGTCGCCTCTGCGATGATCCGGTACGTGATCTGGCCGCGAAGATGCGCTGCCAGATCTGGCGCACGCTGCACGCCGAGCACGATCAGGGTGGCCGCGTGCTGCGCCGCATACTTCACCACGCCCGCTGACACCTCCCGGTCGTAGACCAGTGCGCAGACCGGCTGATCATCGGTCAGACCACCCTCCTCAACCAGACGTTGCAGCGCTGTCCTGAAAACCTGCGGAACCGCCGTCTCCTTCGAAGTCGGAGCGGATTGCGGCAGCACATGCAGGCAGTGCAGGTCGGCTCCCGTCTTCTGACTCAAACAGGCTGCGTAGCTGGCCGACCGCAGGGACGCCGTGTTGAAGTCCGTGGCGAAGATCACCGGTCCCGGGGGAGTTCCCGCTCCATCGGGCAGAGATACGTGCGGCCCAACGGTCAGCACCGGGCACGGAGCCTTGCGCAGCACCATTTCCGCTGTGGAACCGAAAACAAGCCGCTCCAGACCATGGCTGGCATTGGTCCCAAGGACGGCAAGATCGATCTCGCGGGCCTGGATCGTCTCCAGAATCGTGGCCGAGACGACGCCCTCCTCCATCATCGCCTCCACCTTCAATCCCATCCGCTCCGCATCCCGGCGCAGAGCGTCCAGCTTGCATTGCGCGGATTCGCGATAGGCACCAACACCGACCACTGCGCTCGCCATGCCTGGAGCCACAACGTCCGAATACTCGAATACGTGGAGCACCAGCAGATCGGCGCAGAATAGGCCGCAAATCTTCAGCGCAGCTTGAAACGCGCCGACAGATGCCGCGGAAAAATCGGTGGCGAGAAGTACCTGACCGATATGAGGAACCGAATTTGTGGTTGCTGTGTTCATATTCGAAAGCCCCTCAAGTGAAGTGGACGACTTCCGTCCTTTTCGTCTGCCATGGAACAACCCGCGCTATGCTGCGTCTGGAAGATAAGCCCTCCGGGTATTGCGGCGGAGATTTCGAAATGCCGCTCGCTCCGGGTTGCTGCTCGCCGCCCTGGACGGAAATTCCCTGGGGTGGAAGACCACGAGCCGCTTCTTCATGCACGCGGGGCACAGCCAGAAGAATTCCGTCGGACGCCGGGGGCAGACATCCGGGCCGCTCTCAAGCGCGTAGACAACGCCGATGCCGGAGAATTCCCGTCGCTGCTCGCAGTTTTGATTGACGCACTTGCTGACCATGATCCCCTCTCTGACCTCTTTTCGGTGGGTTATCAGTCTGCAAGGTAACAATCAACTGCCGATAGGGCTGTGATGACGGTCACAGAGATTTGTGATGAGAAAGGATTTATGGAAACTCTGGGCAGTCCGGCTTCGTCCATTTGCCAGGGCCCAAGGCCCGGCCCCTCTTTCAACAGACTTCTGGCTTGACACAATGGAGGAATTGCCTGGGAGGGGGGATTGCGAGGCGCAACGAGCTTCAGGCGGCCAGATGCTCGAGGCCATCAGGAGAAAGAATCACGATCGACGAGCCGTCGATGCGGATCAACTTGTCTTTCTGGAACTTGGTGAGCGTCCGCGTGACCGTCTCGCGAGAGCTGCCGGAGAGGCTAGCCAGCTCCTCATGCGTCAGCGCCATGGTGAACCGCATTTCGGGCTTGCCGCAGGATGCGGTTCTGCCCCAGTCCAGCAGCACGCTGGCAAGCCGGCCTGCCGCGGAACCGGACAGCGCCAGACGACGCGCATCGAAAAACGCCGACTTGTACTCCTCGGAGAGGGCCTGGGCCGCATGCAGGCTCGCCTCGCCCTGCTTCTGGATGAATGCCAGGAAGTCTGGCCGCCGGATCTTCTTGATCTGGGTCAGTTCCACCGTCTCCGCCGTCACCTCATAGCGCGAACCCGTGAGCACTGCGCTCAGCCCAAGCACATCCCCCGGAAGAGCGATCTTCAAGATCAGCGTCTTTCCGTCCCTGGAGCCGCAGGAGAGCTTCACCTGACCGGTGCAAAGCACCAGAACATTGTTGCTTGGCTCATCCTCTTGAAAAAGAATGGTCCCTTTCGGGAAGGCTGCCTCGAACCCAAGCGCATCGAACTCCGCCAGAGCGACTGGACTCAGATTGCAGAACATTCTCAGGCTGCGGTATTCGCAGGAGTCGCAATCCGTGATGCGGCGGGATTTGGACGGGATCGGCATCTGGGGAAAGGCGGAGTCGCTCCGCGAGTTACCAACTGGTGGGAGTCTAGCACACGGAGCATTCACAAACGGAAAGGTTAGCAGGCCGTAGCTTTAGACCTGTTTTTCTAATTAACAGGCAACTGATTTCGATTGAGCCCCTCGCTCGCCACAATTCCACCGAACTAGAAACCTTATGACACAACTCGAGCGGAGTCAAGAGTATCCGTCCTTACTCTCTCGCCCTTGCCTTGCCATTGCCCTTCTGGCTGTCCTTCAGAAGCGAAGGAATCGACCGTTGCCGTTACCATTGCCTTCGCGGTTGCCCTTGCCGTTGTCCACTCTTCTGTTTCACCAGAAGAAAAGATGCGGAATTTGCCGTTGCTGTTGCCCCTTGCCCTTCTCCGCTCTTTTCGAGAGCCAGGCAACTTTTGTGAAGGGCACGGCTTGAAGCCGCTGAGGTACGCTTTTTGTTGCGAAAGCTGCTTTTCCGCAGCCTGTTGAAGCCCCTCAGGTGCGCTTGACCCCGCTACACCTTCTCCAGGCGGACGGGGATGGCATGAACGGGCACGCCCGTGGCGCGAAACACCGCGTTGGCGATGGCCGGAGCAATGGCGATGATCGGCGTCTCGCCCGCGCCTGCGGAGGGCAAATCCGGGCGATCCATCAGGTGAATGTCCAGCTCCGGCATATCCTCGAATCTCGGAACCCGATATTGCCCGAAGGAAGCGTTGAGGATTTTTCCGTTTTCAAACCGCATCTCTTCGCGCAGCGCCGCGCCGAGTCCCATGGCTATCGCCCCCTGCACCTGGGAGAGCAGATTGGCCGGATTCACGATGGCCCCGCACTCGAACGCTTCGCACACGCGGCGCACCTTCAGCGTCCCCTGTCTGCGGTCAATCGCAACCTCAACGCACGCCGCCACATAGGAGCCCTTCTCCGTCCCGCAGGCAAGGCCAACCCCGACGTTCGGGTCCTTCTGCCCGACGCGTTCCCTCCAATGAAACTCGTCCGCGGCCCTCTGCAGAACGGCGCGCAGCCGTGGGTCGCGCAGATGGGACAGCCTGAACTCGAGCGGATCGACCTTGGCAGACGCGGCCAACTCGTCCATGAAGACTTCTCTGGCGAAATTGTTGGCCGTCGCCGCCAGCCCGCGATAGGAGCCGTGGCGCAGCGGCGGCTTCGACCGCACAAAACGGCAATCGCTCTTCCCCACCGCATACGGCGTATCCACCGCGTTCGGGCCGGAGTTGATATTGACGAAATGCCACGTGGCGATTCTGCCCTCCGCATCCAGGCTGGCTTCCGTCTCCATCACCCCGGCCGGACGGAAATACGCCCAGGTGAACTCCTCCGCCCGGGTCCAGCGAAGGCTCACCGGCTTCTGCGCAGCCAACGCCAGCCGCGCCGCTTCCACCGCGCATTCACCCGTGTGTTTACCGCCAAAACCACCGCCAAAATCCGGGATAATGACGCGGACATTCTCCGGTGAAATATGAAACGCCTGAGCCAGTTCCTGCCTGATTCCAAAGGGGTTCTGCGATCCCGTCCATACCGTCAACCGGCTCCCGTCCCACTCCGCCACCGCCGCCCGTGGCTCCAGCGGAGCGTGTTGAATATAAGGGACTTGATAGCTCCGCCGAATCACCGTGCCACCACCGGTAAACGGCTCCCGATCAACGCTATCCTCCGCATTCTGAACAAGATAGTCAAACAACTCCTCACTCGAAGGCTGCAACTCCCCCTCCTTCCACTGTGCCGTCCGCAATATTTCCACCAACGCCTTCTCCGCCCCCCAGGTGTTCGGCGCAGCCACCCCCACGAACTGATCATCCTGCACGGCGATGACGCCCTTCATTGCCCTCGCCGGCGCAAGATTGACGGAAAGCAGTTTTGCGCCATAGGCCGGTGCGCGCAGTATCTTTCCGTATAGCATTCCTGGACGGGCGACATCCGAAGGGAATTTGTGCGCTCCGGTCACGAAGCCGCGCGCGTTGGGCCGAAGAACCGACGTGCCTAGCACCTTCCATTTCTTCACCGGCGTCAGTTCCACGTCCGGCGGAATCGCCTGTTGCAACAGTTGAGAGACCTCGCTGCTCCTGGCGAGATCGGCGTAGGTGAGCGAGCGCTGGCTGGCGACGTCGATCACCTTACCATCGCGCATTCGCACTGCGGAGCGGTCTACTTTCCACTGCCCGCAGGCGATATCGATCAACAGATTCCTGGCCGCCGCCGCTCCCTGGCGCACTGCGGGAACGGTGCGCGGCGTGGTGCCGCTGCCGGCCGTCATGCCGTCATCGGGAACCAGGCTCGTGTCCGCCAGAAGCATCCGCAACGAGTCGACCGGGACGCCGAGCTCTTCCGCTGCTGCTTGCGACAACTCCGCTCGCGCGCCCTGGCCGCCCTCGACCTTGCCCGCCAGCACCGTGATAGTTCCGTCGGCGCCAAAGTGAATGCGCGCCGCCACATTCCGCGCGCCGCGGCCAAGAAATCCGCCGCCGCCGCGCCGTCCGCTTTCCTGGGCCAGCGCAGGAAGAGAGACGGAAACGAGCAGACCTCCTCCCAGAAGCTTCACAAACGAGCGGCGGCTAAGCCCAAAATCGCAATCCGTTGGCT
>JAJZHR010000025.1 GCA_021810815.1 Acidobacteriota bacterium
GAGCAGTTGCACCTGCTGCAGATTTGGCTCATCCCCAACAAGCTGGGCATACCTCCGGCCTACGAGCAGAAGCCGTTCCGCGTCCGCGAGGAGCCGAACAAGCTGCATCTGCTCGCCTCGAAAGACGCCCGCGGCGACTCGTTCCGTATCGTCAGCGACGCCGAGCTGCTGGCGGCCAGAATCGAGCCCGGCCATGCCGTCGAGCACAGCTTCATCGGCAAGCACGGTTGGCTGCAGGTGGCCCGCGGCGGAGTCACAGCCAACGGAGTCGCTCTGGAGCAGGGCGACGGCCTCGCCATCAGCGACGAATCCACGCTGAAGATCGAGAGCGCCGACGGCGGCGAAGTCCTGCTCTTCGACCTGAACTAGCCAACCTGCGCAGCATGGAAGCTCGGTTCCAGGACGCGCCAACTCGGGAGGGGGGAGGACCACAGCCCAGCCCTCCTGAGTTGGCGCGCCTCTGCCCCCGCTTCCAGCCGCGCTGCGTCCAATCTCTGAGGCTGCCCTAAACTGGGCCTAAACTGGGAAGGAACAGGTTCACGAGCGCTCCAGCATGAAGAGATATTCCGCGATCCTTGTCGCTGCCGCACTTCTTATGTCCGTCAGCCGCGCCGCGCTGGCCTACCAGTCGCCGCCGCCATCGGCAGCAACTCCGGCTCCCGTGACTCCGGCTCCCGTGCAGGCTCCCGCAGCTTCAGCTCCGCAATCCGCCAACGACGACCCCACCGTCAAGGCCAATCAGCAGAAGGCGCGCGCCCTGCTGGATGCGATGGTCGATGCCCTGGGCGACCTCTCCTGGGAGACGCTGCAGGACTGGGAGCAGGCCGGCCGCATCTCCTACTTCGAGCATGGCAACCCCACCGGCCAGACCACGCCCTTCTGGGCCTACCATAGCGGCACCGACCTCGACCGCTTCGTCTTCGGAAAGAGGAAGGACGTGGTGCAGCTCTTCACCGCCACCGCAGGCTACGAGATGACGTACAAGGGCCGCGCCGACCTGCCGAAGGATCAGGTGGACGACTTTCTGCGCCGCCGCGCCCATTCCGTTGAGGTCGTCGCGCGCGTGTGGATGAAGGACTCCCGCACCGTCCTGATCTACGAGGGCCAGTCGCAGGTGGAGCGCCGGCTGGCGGACAGGGTCACGCTCTTCTCCGCAACCAACGACTCCGTCACGCTGGAGATGGACGCGGAGACCCATCTGCCCCTGCGCCGCACCTTCCAGTGGCGCAACCCCATCTACAAAGACAAGGATGAGGACGTGGAGGAGTACGACGACTACCACGACATCCAGGGCTTCCCCACGCCCTACACCATCACCCGCTACAAGAACGGCGACATGGTCAGCCAGCGCTTCCTTTTCAGCGGCGATTACAACACCGGCCTGCCGCCGGAGATGTTCGACCCCAACCGCTTCGCCCAAAGCCGCTGGTGATGCGCCGTTTATAATTTCAATCGGGTGCCATTCGCGCGGCCCGCACACTATCCAATATGGAAAAGACACTGGAACTGACCGAGAGCGCAACCAGGCTGGCTGAGTGTCCTCCTGATCCCACGGCCCTTGCCATGGATATTCAGGAGATCATGGCGATCCTGCCCCATCGCTACCCCTTCCTGCTCATCGACCGCATCGTGGAGCTGACGCCGAAGCAGCGCATCGTCGCCCTCAAAAACGTCACCATCAACGAGAGCCACTTCCAGGGCCACTTTCCCGGCTATCCCATCATGCCCGGCGTGCTCATCGTCGAGGCCATGGCCCAGGCCGGCTGCGTCCTTCTGCTGCGCGAGTTTGAGGACCACGCCGAGAAGCTCGTCGTCTTCACCGGCATCGAGGAGGCGAAGTTCCGCCGCGCCGTCGGTCCCGGCGACCAGGTCCGCGTCGAGGTGGACGTCCTGCAGTGGAGCCGCCGCGGTGGCCGCATGCGCGGCAACGCCTTTGTAGACGGCAAGCTGGCCTGCGCCGCCACCATCACCTGCCAGGTCGTCCCCCGCAGCAGAAAGCCCGCCGCAACGCCTGTCTCAGCCATGGCCGATACAGCGGTTGCTCCGGCGGCTCCAGGGTCTGCGGAATGACTGCGCCCCGCGAGGGTTCCACCTTTGTCCACCCCACCGCCATCGTCGCACCCGGCGCCGTTCTTGGCACCGGCTGCAGCATCGGGCCATACTGCACCGTTGGCGAGCATGTCGTCCTCGGCGAGGGCTGCGAGCTCGTCTCCCACGTCGTCCTCGACGGCCACACCACGCTCGGCAAAGGCAATCGCGTCTTCTCCTTCGCCTGCCTCGGCATCGCTCCGCAGGACCTCAAGTATCGCAACGAGCCCACCCGGCTGGAGATCGGCGACAACAACTGCATCCGCGAGTACGTCACCATCTCGCGCGGCACCGCAGGCGGCGGCGGAACCACGCGCCTGGGCAGCGACTGCCTCATCATGGCCTACGTCCACGTCGGCCACGACAGCCAGATCGGCAGCCACTGCATCCTGGCCAACGCCGCCACCCTCGCTGGCCACGTCTCGGTGGAGGACTACGTCACCGTCGGCGCCCTCTGCCCCGTCCACCAGTTCTGCCGCATCGGCAAGCACGCCTACATCGGCGGCGGCACCACCATCACCCAGGACGTCCTCCCCTACTCGCTCACCTCCGTCAAGCGCGAGAACCACGCCTACGGCCTCAACAAAGTGGGCCTGGAGCGCAGAGGCTTCACGCCAGAGCAGATGAAGGAACTCCGCTCCGCCTACCGCCTCCTGCTCGCCGCCAAAAAGAATACCTCGCAGGCCCTCGCCGAACTGAAACAGTCCCTCGCCGAGGGCAAAGCCGGCGAACACATCGCCTACCTCGTCCAATTCATCGAAGCCGCAGAGCGGGGCATCATCAAGTAGGGCAGTGTAACACCGGGTGTTAGACTGGGGCAGAAGTTGCGCATCTACGAGAACAAGCCATTTGCGCGCTTCGCGAGAAGAAACCGCATCCCTGTCTCCGCACTCTGCGAGGCTGTAGCCGCCGTGCAGTCTGGCCGAGCAGACGCTGACCTCGGCTCGGGAGTCTTCAAACAGAGGGTGGCTCGTGCAGGCGCTGGCAAGTCGGGCGGCTACCGTGTGCTTTTGATTTTGAAGCTGAGCGAGGCTGCGTTTTTTTTGTGCATGGGCTCGCTAAAAGTGAACAGAACAATATTGCGACGAAGGAATTGTCGGCTATCAGGAAACTTGCAGACATACTGATGACTATGAGCGATGAAGCGGAAGCCACAGCGGTAGCTTCAGGTGTTTGGATCAAGGTGGAGTGCGATGCCAAAGAAAGCCGCTAAACCAGCGAAAAAGTATTCAAGCCCATTGATGGCTTCCATTCATGAGACGGTTGAAGGAATGCAGGAGGCTGGCGCAGTGGGGTTGCGTACCCTGCGTGAGTTCGACGCTCTGTGCCTGACTCCTGTGCGACCGCTCGCCCCCGAGCAAATACGCCGCCTGCGGATGCGCGAGAAAGCGAGCCAGGCAGTCTTCGCGCGTTACCTGAATGTTTCAACCGGCTTGATTTCGCAATGGGAGCGCGGAGAAAAGCTGCCCGCTGGACCTTCATTGAAACTGCTCACACTTGTTGCGAAGAAGGGACTCTCCGCAGTCGCCTGACGGTGCGGAATTCTCACATGAAACTAGGTCTCATCGCTGGCAATGGCCGCTTCCCCTTCCTTCTGCTCGATGCGGCGCGCGCCCATGGCCTCGATGTCGTGGTCGCCGCCATCAAGGAAGAAACCGACCCGGAGATGAACGCCCGCGCCGCCGCCGACCCGGGCATCCGCGTGCACTGGCTCTCTCTCGGCGAGCTATCGAAGCTGATTGACACCTTCAAGTCCGAGGGCGTCACCCGCGCCATCATGGCCGGTCAGGTGAAGCACAAGCAGATCTTCTCCAGCATCCGTCCCGACTGGCGGCTCGGCAAGCTCCTTCTCTCGCTCGGCACGCGCAACACCGACGGCCTTCTCGGAGCGGTGGCCAGGGTGCTGGGCGACGAGGGCATCGAGCTCATCTCCTCCACCACGTATCTTGAGCCTCTGCTCGCGCGCGCCGGAGCGCTCACCGCGCGCGCTCCCAGCGAGCAGGAGTTGAAGGACATCGCCTACGGCCGCCAGGTGGCTCTTGCCGTGGCCGCGCACGACATCGGCCAGACCGTCGTCGTGGCCGCGCAGGCCTGTGTCGCGGTCGAAGCCATGGAGGGCACCGACGCCGCCATCGAACGCGCTGGAGCCCTGTTCCGCGCCATGGAGGACGACGGCGAGGCATCCACGCTCAGCCGCTCGCTCACCGTCGTCAAGGTCGCCAAGCCCAACCAGGACATGCGCTTCGATGTGCCCGTGGTCGGCGCGCGAACCATTGAGACCATGCGCACCGCCGGTGCCACCTGCCTGTCCGTCGAGGCCGGCCGCACCCTGATCTTCGATCTGGAAGCCGTCCGCGCCATGGCAGACGCCGGCGGCATCGCGATCTTCGCGGAATAGTTGTTTCACTCCCATCACCTTCGCCGCCGCGAACTTCGCCCCCGTCAACAAACCCCGGCCCGCAAGCCTCTCCGCGCCAGCAAAATCCTTCACACCGGAGCTGCTCCTGATGCATACTCACTCCATGCGGCTCTGGGACGCGCTTCGCAGCGCCGGGCAAGCCGTTTCCAACCAGGCCGTTTGCAACACGGAGGCAACATGAAGACGATTTTCGCAAGAGCAGTCCTCGCGGTTTCGATGGTGGCAGCCGCATTCACGCTGGTGGTTCTCCCTGCGCACGCCGCGGACGCACCTCTTCCCGCGGGCACCATGGCGCCGGCCTTCACCCTGCCTTCGCAGGACAACACGCCCATCAGCCTGAGCCAGTACAAGGGCAAATGGGTGGTCCTCTACTTCTATCCCAAGGACAAGACGCAGGGCTGCACCATCGAGGCGCACAACTTCCAGCGCGATCTCTCGAAGTACACCGCGGCCAACGCCGTCATCCTCGGCGTCAGCCTGGACACCGCAGGCAGCCACAAGAGCTTCTGCGATCAGGAGAGCCTCACCTTCAAGCTCCTGGCAGACCCGCAGCACACCGTCGTGGACAAGTATGGTGTTCCCCTGGTCGGCGTGGGCCCGCTCAAGTACGCCAAGCGCGACACCTTCCTCATCAACCCCGAGGGCAAGATCGTGAAGGTGTGGACAGGCGTCGACCCGAACATCCACAGCGAACAGGTGCTGGCGGAGATCGCCGCGCAGAAGAAGATGATGTAACGCAACATCACAGGTGCCCCACGTCTCGCTTCTGAGACGCGGGATCCCACCAACCCCGCAAGAATTCCCCCTGGCTGGAGATCTCTTCCCGCGGCGGCAAGCGATCGCTGTGTCATGCCACGGTAATTCTCCGTCGCTCAGCGTCTGTTCGCAGCCATCTCTGGCAGACGCAAAGCAGACGCAAAAATGCCCGGCTCATTCCTGGACTTCAGGGGGCCGGGCGCTTTTGCTTGCCTTGGTTGCCGTTTACTTCTTTGCAGCCTTCTTGACAGCCTTCTTTGCGACGGCCTTCTTCGCAACAGCCTTCTTCGCGACGGCCTTCTTCACAACAGCCTTCTTCGCAACGGCCTTCTTCGCCGGAGCTGCCTTCTTCACTGCCTTCTTTGCTGCTTTCTTCACTGCCAAGGGGATACCTCTCTTCGTTGAATTTTTGCTGCTTGGTGCGCTCTTGGAGCCGACCGCCTTCTTGCTGGCGACCTTACCGCCGCGTTGAGCAACAGTCTTCTTCGCGGCAGATCCTTTTGAACTCTTGGGGGAGGTCTTCTGCGCAGGCTTTGCCGCCGCCTTCTTTGCCGCCGCCTTCTTTGGTGCGGACTTCTTTGGTGCGGACTTCTTTGGTGCGGACTTCTTCGCAACCGCCTTCTTCGCGGCCTTTTTAGGAGCCGCCTTCTTCACAGCTTTCTTGGCCGCCTTCTTTGCTGCTTTCTTCGGGGCTGCTTTCTTCGCAGCAGGGCGCGCGGAAGACATTTGCATCGGAGGCAACGCTGACACAGGCTCTACGAGGATGAAAGAAATACCTGTCTCTTCCTCCTCATCGTCGTCCAGAGGTTCGTCGTTGAGCGTGTGGTCTTCTTCCGGCTCGAGCTCGTTCTCATCGTCGTCGGAGGTGATGGTGATGCTCACTTCTTCTTCCTCGTCTTCGCCGATGTCATCCAGTTCCGCTTCGTAGTCGTCCTCAAAAGCCCCGTCGTTGCTGGCGTAAAGCTTGTTGCCGTCGTCTTTCATGCTTCCCTCCCGGGGTGGTTGTGGACCGCGATGCTCAACTGAACGTAGCATGTTCCGCGCACAAGCTCCGCGCGCGGATTATAGCAACAGGATGCTACGAGTCGCCAGCGAAGGCAAGCACGAAGTTTATTGGCCGCTCTTCTTCTTGCTCGATTGCGTCTTCGCACTGCCAGATTTAGATGATGTGGCGACCTTGCGCGCTGCCTGCGAAGCTCCCGATGAGCTCGTCTTCGCGCTGGCGGAGCGGCTGCTCGACCTGCGATGCGAGCGCGTCGCTGGCGCAAGGCGCAGAGGCTCGGCGACGTTCAGCATGCGGCCCGGAGCGATGCGCGAGGATTTGAGGTGGTTCCACGCCGTCAACTGCTCCACGCTCACGTTGAAGCGATCCGCCACCGCGACCAGCGTGTCTCCCCGCTTCACCTTGTAGCGCGCCGTGCGCGTTCCGCCTGTGGACGCTGCGGGAGCGACGGGAATCGCGAGCGGCTCTCCGGTGGAAAGCTCGTCCGTCGCATCGATGCCGTTGGCCTGAGCCAGCTCCTGCGTCTTCACATGGAAGTTCTGCGCCACCTCGCCCAGAGACTCTCCCGCAGTCACGATGTGGAAGCGCCATGCGGCCCGCTTCGATTCGGGAATCGCGGCGACGCGCTTGGCGAACAGGTCCTTGGTCCCGGCAGGAAGGTGCAGATCGAAATCCATATCCCGCGGCGTCGTGGTCCGCAGCAGGCTGGGATTCAGCGCAGCAATCTCCTGCGCCGACGCTCCCGTCAGGTCCGACACCAGCCGCAGATCGATGCTGTAGTCCACCGTCACCGTGTCCGACACCACCGGCGGATCCGGAGTCACATCCGCAAGCCCGTACTTCTGCGGATTCTTTGCCATGATGATGGCGGCGATGATTCCCGGCACGTAGTTCTTCGTCTCCTGCGGCAGAACGTTGCGGCGGTACAGCTCCCAGTAGTCGGCGTAGCCGGTGCGCTCCACCGCGCGCTGCACATATCCAGGGCCCCAGTCGTACGCTGCCATCGCCAGATACCAGTCGCCGAACTGGTCATGCAGGCTCTTGATGTAGCGAGCGTACGCTCGGCTGGACTTCTCCGGGTCGAACCGCTCGTCCACCCATCCATTGCGCACCAGGCCGTATCCGCTGAAGGGCATGAACTGCCACATGCCGCCTGCGCCGGAGTGAGGGTTCAGCGCCTGCGGCTGGAAGCCCGACTCCGCCACCGCCAGGTAGATCAAATCCTGCGGCACGTTCTCCTCCGCCAGCACCTTCTGGATCATCGCGCGATACTTGCCTGCGCGCTCCAGCGAATGCACCAGCGTCGCGTGACCGGACTTCGAGTTGGTGAAGTAGCTGATGTAGCCCGCCACGTAGTCGTTGATCACCAGCGGCATGTCCGACTGCGTGGTCTTCAACTCCGCGTTCAACTCCGCGTTCAGCTTGGCGTTGGAGGGGAAGGTGACGTCGTTCGCTGCGTCCACGGGAGCTGGCTCCACCTTGGGCGCGAAGCCGTTGCCCTGCTTCAGGGCGTTCATCTCCAGGCTGTTCACGGCGTCCACGACGTGCTCGAACTCGTCGTTCAGCTGCGGGTCGCTCTGGATGTCGATGCCGCTGGTCAGCATCATGTCCACAGAGCGGTCGAAGTCCTGCCGCGCCGCGTCCAGATGGCCGGTGCGGTAGTCCTCGACGCCAGACCTGTAGGCGGCCTGCACCTGATCGATCAGGCGCTGCACCACGGCGGCCTTCGTTGCAGCCGCTTGCGCAGCAGCGGTATCGGCCGGCGCAGGAGGATTCGCAATCACAGGGGCGACGGCGCGCGAAGGCACACGCGGGGAGGTGGGCTGCTGCTGCGGGCAGCCGGTGCAGAGCAGCGCAAGTGCCGCGCTTGCTGCGCACGCAGCCGTCTTCTGAAGCGCTCTTATCTGCATGCCGGCTGAATGCGGTTTGTGATGGCGTGCGTCAATAAAACTATTGTATGACGCGGAACCGCATCGCCGCTTGGAGAGCCTATTCCGGGAACTCGTCTTTGCGGTAGCCGCCGGTGCCGACGAAGATGCATGTGAAGAACACGACAGCGAATACACCCAAAACAAATAGCGGGTTGCTCATAACGGTTCAGCCTCTCTTTCACTCCAGATATAACAGATTCGCGGCGCTTTGAACCAGAGAAACGGTTCACCGCCTCCGCAAGCCTCGATCAAGCCCCCGGGTACAACTCCCGGCGCATCCTTCTCTGCTGGCTCGGATCGCCTGCGCCGCGCAAGGGGGGATAAACTGCAATCAGATGATGGAACGCGAAGTCCATACAGCACGGCTCCTTGCGCGGCGCTCCTTCAGCGGCAGCCCGCTGGACTTCCACCTGGAGTTCGAGGCGCTCGACCTCGACCGCTTCGACTTCCTCCCCGGCCAGTTCCTCTCGATCCTCTCTGAAAGAGCCCGTCCCGACGGCCGCATCAAGCAGGAGACGCGCGCCTACTCCCTCGCATCCCCTCCCAACGGCAATCGCTTCGACCTGTGCCTCAACCGCGTTCCTCGCACAGAAAACGGCGCTGGCTTCTTTTCCAATCTTCTCTGCGATCTGCCCATCGGCGACACCATCGCCTTCCACGGCCCGCACGGCGATTTCGTCCTGCGCCAGCCGCTCTCCGATTGCCTCCTCCTCGGCCACCACACCGGCATCGCTCCTCTGCGCTCCATGCTGCTGCATCTCTTCGCCCCAGACGGCGAGGGCCGCTCCTGCGGAAAGCACTTCCACCTGCTGCACACCACGGAGACCGAGAGCGCTCTCCTCTATCGCGAACAGTTCGAGAGGATGGCCGGGGAGTTTCAGAATCTCCACTATCTCCCGATGATCGAGGTCGGCCGCCCAGAGTCAAAGCCAGAGATCGTGAACGGCGCAGCCTCAGCGCGCCTGCTCGCCGAGATCGCCACCCTGCTCGCCGCGCAGCCCGCAATCCAAACCGCCTACATTTGCGGATTGAATGCGATGGTCGCTCCCGTGCGCGCGCGCCTGAAGGAGCTTGGCTGGGATCGCAAGCAGATCGTCTTCGAGCGCTACGACTGATCGCATTGCGCAGGCACCGGACACGGACCGAACACACGCCTACAGGTTGAACAGCTCCCGCAGCCGCCTCGTCTGCGATCGGCTCACCGGAACCTCCGTCCGCTTGCGGTCGTCCATGCGGAGCTGGAAGCTGGACTTGAACCACGGCACCACTTCGCGGATGTGCTGGATGTTCACCACGAAGCTGCGGTGGGCGCGCCAGAAGATCTCCGGGTCCAGGTGGTCCATCAGCTCCTCCAGCGTGCGGCAGTTGGAGACGCCATCCAGCGCCTGCGTCACCACGCTGATGGAGCCGCTGTCGATCGCTGCGTAGCAGATGTCTTTCTGGTCCACCAGCATCAGCCGGTTCTGCGCGCGCAGCACGATCTTCCCCGTGGCTGGCCGGGACTTCTCCTGCGCCTGCTGCTCCAGCAGGTTCAGCAGGGCGTCCAGCTTCGCGCGATCAGAGGCCTCGAGCGCCGCGGCCGTCGAAGTCTCTGGAGCGCTGGCCGCTGCCATCTGCTCCGCGCTGCGCTCTGTGGCGCGGTGGCGCGCCTTCTCGATCGTCTTCTGCACCCGCGCTCGATCAAAAGGCTTTAGCAGATAGTCCACCGCATTCACCTCGAAGGCGCGCACGGCGTACTGGTCGAATGCCGTGGCGAAGATGATCTGCGGCAGGCGCGCACGCTTGTCCAGCTCGATCAGCTTCTTGAGCACCGCAAAGCCATCCAGACCCGGCATCTGCACATCCAGGAACACCAGGTCGGGCTTGCGCAGGCGGATCAGCTCCACCGCCTCGATGCCGTTCGTGCCCTCCCCCAGCACCTCCACGCCGCCGACTTTCTCCAGCAGGTAGCGCAGCTCCTGGCGGGCGAGCTGCTCATCGTCGATGACAAGCGCGGTGAGAGTGGTCTGGGGCATGGCTTGTTCTTCGCTAAACCAAAGCTGGGAAAAGACTACCGCAAACGCCGCCCGGAAGCATTCCCCCTCATCGCGCGGCCATCCGGGGCGAAGCGAACGACCCTGCGGCTCTCTGTCCCCGCAGCAGTGCTGAGAGCAATCGCCAAATGGGCGCAAAGCAGTCCGCGAGGACTGCGAGGGGATCAAGGGGTGCAGGGGTTGTCAGGGAAGTGTTCGTCCTAGTCGCTGTACGCGCGCAGCCGCGCCGGAGCATGGTCTTCCGCCAGGTCGTGGCCGCACTGCGTGCAGTACACGTCCGTGATCTGCACGCCGCGGAAGCAGCGGCCGCACACCGGAGACATCTGGAACTGGCACTGCGGGCAGAAGTGGTAGCTCGCCGCCACCTGGCTGGAGCAGTGCGGGCAGTGGGACAGAATAGGCTGGCGCAGCAGGAAGTAGACCACAGCTCCAATGCCGCCCGGCATCACGATCACCAGCAGCATCCACAGCCGCGCGGACATGTTGCGCCGCTTCACGTCCCGGCTCACATAGCCCACCAGCAGCACATAGCTCGCCAGCGCCGTGCCATACGTGTAGCCCATCAGCAGCCGCATCGGCAGCAGCTCATGGCGGTGGTGCGGCATCACCACGTGAAACACGTACTGCATCGCAGTGAAGACCATCAGCGCCAGCACGATGGACCAGCGCGGAATCATCTGCAGATCGGAGTCCTCGCGTCCCTCTGCTCCGGCTCCGCCGGCACCGGGCTTGGCCGAGTTGTGATTGATTCCCATTGCCAGAGCATTTCTCCGATTGCAGGTGTCCCTCTGTGTCGAGTCGAAATCGAATCGATCAAGCCAGCAGATTCCCCGGCGGAGCCTTCGCTCTGCATCCTCAGGAAAATGCCCGGCTCATCGAATCAAGCGCAGAGAAGTTCGATGAACCTCCTGCTGGCCGCACAAGCCGTGCAATGCTGGCCGCACAATGATGGCCGCGTGAAGCCCTCCTGCGATTGGGACTACCCGTCGTCTTATCTGTAAACTTCCTTCGCATCCGACCTGCGCCAAACCGCCGCATAGCCGGTGTGCTCCAGCCGCTCGTTCTCCCTGCGGTTCCGCGTGCGCTTGAACACCGCCAGAGCCATCACCGCAGCCGTCACCGGAAGGAACCAGAGCATCATCACCAAAAGCTGCGCGCTGCCATCCAGCATCTGCGCGGAGTTCGGCAGAGCATCCGAGGTGGCGTCGAACTGCATCAACCCGTTCCACAGCGAATGCGTCATCACAATCACCAGCGCCGAGCAGATACTGCATGCCAGCCAGATGTCGCGCGTCCGGCGCCGCTGCGCCTGCATCGCCAGTGCCCGCTCCTGCACCACGCGCCGCGTCCGGCTCACCAGAGCGGAGTCGGCCACAATGCGAACTCCCTGCAACGCAGCCACGATTTCGCGCTGCTCCGCCATCTGTTCCTGCGTGGAATCCTGTGTTCTCGCGGTGGTAGCACTCATCGCGCCGCCTCCGCCGTCGCGGCAAAGCCGGGCCGCCGCGTCAGAGCTTCAATGTGCGGCTTCAGCGCCGCCAGGCCGCGATACAGCCGCGACTTCACCGTCGAGAGAGGTGCGCGCGTCACCTGCGCGATCTCCTCCAGTGAAAGATCCTCGTGGAAGCGAAGCACCAGAACCTCGCGATAATTCGGCTCCAGATGCAGCAGCGCAGCCGCCACATGGCTGGCAGACTCGGCGCTCTGGAAGTTCTCCAGCGGATTGGCCATCTCGCTCGCCACCTCGAACGGCCGCTCCCCCTCTTCCACGTCGCGCATCTCGTCCAGGCTCAGGGTGGAGCGCTTGCGCGAAAGGTCGATCACCAGGTTCCGGGCGATGGTGAACAGCCACGTGTCGAACCTGGCCTTGCCGTTGTA
Source organism: Acidobacteriota bacterium (assembly GCA_021810815.1). Taxonomy (GTDB): domain Bacteria; phylum Acidobacteriota; class Terriglobia; order Terriglobales; family Acidobacteriaceae; genus JAJZHR01. The sequence goes on from JAJZHR010000025.1 coordinate 12,109, forward strand.
CTGTCCGCCGCGCACCAGCACCCGCATCCAGGTCTCCTGGAAAAGGTCTTCCGCAACCTCGCGCTTGCCCGTCAGGAACAGCAGATACCGCAGCAGCCGATGCTGATACTGCTCGATCAACTGGTCCAGCACAGCCGTGTCCTGCCGCTTCAGCCCGCAGGCGATCGCGGCGTTCTCCCGTTGCGTTTGTTCAACCAGCGCGATGGAGGCAGCATGCATCACATCGTCAGAGACGCGGGGAGTCGCCGAAAAGACGCGGGAACCACCGATTTTTCCAGCAGAACGGCCAAAACTCATCGAAAAGCTCCGCGCGGAATTCGCGCCATTCTCAACAATTGAACCCAGTATTCACCTAAACACAGCCCCGCACAAGAAGTTTCAGCAGGTTTTTGGCAGTTTTGTTCTGTCTTTCTGGTTGTCCTTCAGGAGCGAAGCCGAGAAGTCTGCTCGGACTTTGCCTCGCCCAGTTCGCCACCACCGGCCCGGTCCTGGCAGCACCTGCCCCTGTCGCAATTTGGAACAGCAATCCACGGAGTACAGATAGCAATCCGGGCACTCTGATTCACCGGGAGACAAGCCGCCAACTAAACCTAGTGTCCCGA
>JAJZHR010000428.1 GCA_021810815.1 Acidobacteriota bacterium
AGGAATCATTCGGCTCTGGCAGGTCTATGTATTCGCTTTCCTGTCGGGCTCTGCCGCCGCGCTGGATGCTCCCGTTCGACAGACCTTCGTGGCGGAGATGGTCGGCGACGGCGATCTTCCAAACGCCGTAGCCTTGAACTCCACTTCGTTCACCGCCGCGCAGATGATTGGTCCCGCAGTCGCTGGTCTGCTTATCGCAAAGGTTGGCACCGGCTGGGCGATTCTGTTGAATGGCCTCTCCTTCGGCGCGGTTCTGGCTTCGATGGCCTTTTTTCGTCTCGCTGAGCTCCGCACGACCGTCAGAGCGCATCATTCAAACTCCGGATTCCGGGACGGACTTCGCTATGTTTGGAGACGTCGGGATCTTCGAGCCATCCTGCTCATGCTGTTTCTGATCGGCACGTTCAGTTTCAACTTTCCAATCTTCATCTCTACGATGGCCGTGAGCGTCTTTCACTCCGATGCACGCGCCTTTGGTTTGCTTTCCTCCATCATGGCAGTGGGCACCATCTCCGGTGCTTTGTTTGCCGCACATCAGGAAAAGCCAAGGTTCCCATCGCTCATGGTGGGGGCTGTCGTCTTCGGAGTGGGGTGTACTCTGGCCGGAATTGCGCCTGGATACTGGTGGTTTGCAGCCGGTCTTGTCGTCGTTGGTGCCGCGGCCATGACGTTCACCAATGCCACCAACAGCCTGATGCAGCTTTCAACAGAACCATCGATGCGAGGCAGAGTGATGGCCCTCCGGGTCGGCATCGCACTCGGAGGAATGGCGGTTGGAGCACCCATCCTCGGCTGGGTTGCAAACCACTTTGGACCGCGATGGTCGCTGGGGATAGCTGCTATTGCTGATTTTGCGGCGGCTCTGGTCGCAGTCTCGGCTGTCACCGCCGAAAGGAACCGCGGCTAACGCAGTCTTCAGTTCCGTGAACTCGGCTTATATATGTACCGGTTTCCAGATGCGTGGTCGGCAATCCGCAGACGGACACGCCCCATCGAACCGCTGCGCCATATCTGACAGATGATGAGAAGCCATTCGCCCCCCGAGGGGCTTGGTCACGCCCCTGCGATGGTCATGCCCTCAACCCGGATCGTAGGCGAAGCCGAAGACCCGCGGAACACCAGGTCATTCCCAATCGCCGAAATATTCCTGTACATGTCCTTCAGGTTCCCGGCGATGGTGATCTCCTCCACCGCATACGCCAGCTCGCCATTCTCGATCCACAGCCCCGAAGCGCCCTGCGAATAGTCGCCCGTCACCAGGTTCACGCCGAAGCCCATCGTCTCCGTCACGTAGAGCCCCTGCTTCACGTCCCCGATCAGCTTCTCCGGCGTCACCTCGCCCGGCTCCAGGTAGAAGTTCCCAGCCCCGATCCCCGGATTGCCCGCCAGCCCGCGCGATGCATTCCCCGTGGACTTCATGTTCAGCTTGCGCGCCGTGTAGGTGTTCAGCAGATAGTTCTTCAGCACGCCCCGCTCCACCACCACCGTCCGCCGCGAGGGCAATCCTTCGCCGTCGAACGGTGTCGTCCCGAATCCGCCCACGCCATCCGGAAACACCATCGTTCCATCGTCGATCACGGTGATATTCTCGCCCGCCACCTGCTCTCCCAGCTTGCCCGCGAAGAACGAAGCGCTGCGGTAGATGGCATCGCCGTTTGCCGCCTCGAAGATGTTGCCCATGATGGAGCGCGCAATCTCCGCCGCGAACACAATCGGAGCCTTCTGCGTCGGCACGCGCCTGGCATTCAGCCTGCGCAGCGTGCGTCGCGCCGCTTCCTTGCCGATGGCTTCCGGCGACTCCAGCTTCCGCAGCGTCCGCGCCGCCGAATACCAGTAGTCCCTCTGCATGCCGCCCGTCGCATCCTGCGCAATCGGCATCGCCGAAACCGAGCAGTACGAGCTCCGCTTCTCTCCCACAAACCCCCGCGAATTCGCCAGAATCTTGTGCCCGGTCGCCGCGTCGAAGCTCCCTCCATCGGAGTTCTGGATGCGCGCGTCCACGGCCATCGCCGCCGCCTCTGCCCGCCGCGCATAGTCCAGCCGCTGGTCCGGCGGAAGCGAGTACACGTCGTCGAAATAGAGCCCCAGATTAGCGTCTGGGTGAACCAGATTCGCGTCCGGATGACCCACATTCCCATCCGTAGCCGAAGCCCGTGTGATCCCGAACTGGTCCGCATCCGGCAGCCCCGCAAACGGGTCTTCGCTCGTGATCTGCGCCAGCGACACCGCTCCCGCCACCAGCCGCTCGATTCCCTCCGCGGAAAAGTCGCTCGTGGACGTGCTCGCCGTCCTCTGTCCAAAGAAGACCCGCAGCCCCATCGCCCGCGATCCCGACTCCTTCAGCGTCTCCACCTGCCCCAGCCGCACCAGCACAGAGAACTCATCGCCCTCGGCCACCACCGCCTCAGCGTCGGACGCTCCCGCCCTCCGCGCCCTGGCCACAACATCGCTCGCAAGCTGCTTCAAATCAGAAAGGCTGACCACAGGTTCAACAGATGCCACGGATAAAACCTCGTATGCCGCAATCGGCGCTTTGCTGCGAATTCATTTGAGCGAGCCGACCCCGCCCATTGACCGAAGACTATCCGCACGATAGCGTGAATGCAACCGGCAACGTGTGCGAAGGGAGACCGCGACATGACTGGAATTCAATACCTCACCGACGAAAATGGGCACAAAACAGCGGCAGTGATCGACCTTAAAACTCATAAGGCCTTGTGGGAAGACATTCAGGACGTTCTTGTTTCGAAGGCGCGCAAACCTGAAAAGAGCGTAGCTCTGGACAGGACAGGATCGACGACGCTGGACGCACAGTCGATGTGACGCGAATCCGGCATCGCAGCGAAGTTTATGAGTCCTGAAGAAAAGTCTGGGAGTCCTGAAGCGAAGTCTATAAGCAAAAGACCACTCCTCAATCCCCCAGCAAAATCCTCAAATCCCGCAGATTATTCCCTGTGGCTCCGGTAACAATCCCGTCCCCAGTCCGCTCGAACAATCTCCCCGCATCGAACGCCGCCAGGCTCCGCTCCGGGTCCAGTCCCATCGCCTTCGCGCGATCCACAAACCCCGCGTCCACCACCGCGCCAGCCGCCTCGCTGTTCCCATCCACCCCATCC
>JAJZHR010000429.1 GCA_021810815.1 Acidobacteriota bacterium
AAGGCGGCGCAATCCTCATGGGTCACGCCGGAGAGCAACTCGGCGGGAACGCTGCTCGGCAGATCTGTGACGGTGCCTGCCGCCGCCGCCTCTGCGAGCTTCGCCCGCTCTGCGGCGTTCTTCTCCACAAACACCCGCAGCGTGCGAAACTTCGCTCCGCCGCTGAATTCCAGCTCCACCAGCTCAAGCTGGTGCGACGCCGCCACCCGCTCCGCTGCTGCCCGCAACTGCTCCAACTGCAATGCCATAGCCGCCCATCAACCAAGTGTCTTGCGCTGCATCTTGCTGCAATGCCCTGCCTTGAATCTTTCAGCCAACATCAAGCCGTTTGCCGACTTGTTTGCCGTTCCAGCCGCCGCGAAGGCATCCGCCGAGCGCACAGCACCGCAGGAATTTAGAGCAAATAAAAAGTGGGCTGTCGCCCACTGATCTCTTCCGCCACATCTTGCTGGTCTGGTCACAGCACTACTGCGGCGGAACAAAATCGCCCGCACCAATAGAGTACGCCCGTTTCAGCCCAAATTCAAACCCCGACAGGGCCGAGCGTGGGCTATCATTTAGGCCACGACAGGGAGGCCGACAGGGAGGGCTTGCTGCCATGACCGCAACCGCATCCGCGAAGCAGCCCTCGTTCACCATCGCCGACTGGGGCGTCACCGAAGAAAAGGTGATGCAGGCGGTGGAGCGGGCCTCCGACAATCTCCGACCGCGCCATCATCCTTGAATCCGTCCGCATCCTTCGCGAGCATGTCGCCCAGCGCGTCGCCACCTTGCGCGGCTGAGCCAACCAGGAATTGCCGCCCAAGGCTAGCTCTTGCCACGCGAAAGTCGGATGCTCGCGCCCGTGCTTGTCTCTTGAGCTTTGCGTCCGGCATGGCAAGCAAGTTTCTGAGGGCTGCCTTCCGAGCGGTTCCATCCCGTCCCCGCGCAGGTTCTGTTTGCCCGGACGCACCGGCGACTCTACAATGGAACATGCCCACCCGGACTTTCCTGACCAAGCCATACGAACCCGCTGCCGCCGCAGCCACATCGAACCCTCATGATTGAAATTCCCGTGCCCGAAGCTCTCACGTTCGACGACGTGCTGCTGGTGCCTGCCTACAGCGACGTGGTGCCCACGCAGGTGAGCACGCAGACGCGCCTTACCCGCCGCATCACGCTGAACACGCCGCTGATCTCGGCTGCGATGGACACCGTCACCGAGTCTCGCCTGGCCATCGCCATGGCGCAGCAGGGCGGCATCGGCGTCATCCACCGCAACCTGACCATCGAGCAGCAGGCCAGCGAGATCGACAAGGTGAAGCGGTCGGAGAGCGGCATGATCGTGGACCCGGTCACCATTGCGCCGGAGCAGCCCATTGCAGACGCTCTGGAAGTGATGCGCCGCTACAAGATCTCCGGCGTTCCGGTGACGAAGAACAGGAAGCTGGTCGGCATCCTGACCAATCGCGACCTCCGCTTCGAGACGCGCACCGATATTCCGATCGACGCTGTGATGACCAAGAAGAACCTCATCACCGTCCCGGTCGGCACCACGCTGGAAGAGGCGGAGCAGATTCTGCACGAGCACCGCGTGGAGAAGCTGCTGGTGGTCAACGACCAGTACGAGCTGAAGGGCCTGATCACGGTCAAGGACATCCAGAAGAAGCTGAAGTATCCCAACGCGTCGAAGGACGACCAGGGGCGGCTGCGCGTCGCGGCGGCCATTGGAGCGACGGGCGACTATCTGGAGCGCGCTGCCGAGCTGGTTCGCAACCGTGTGGACGCACTGGCCATCGACTCCGCGCACGGCCACTCGTCGCGCGTGCTGGAGGCTGTCCGCGAAATCAAGAAAGCGTTCCCGGATGTGGACCTGCTTGCGGGCAACATCGCCACCTATGAGGGAGCGATGGCTCTGATGGATGCCGGGGCGGACGCGATCAAGGTGGGCATCGGCCCCGGCTCCATCTGCACCACGCGCATGGTGACGGGCGCCGGCATGCCGCAGATCACGGCGATTGCAGAGGCTTTCCGCGCTGCCAGCAAGCGCGGCATCCCCGTCATCGCAGACGGCGGCATCAAGTATTCCGGCGACATCGCCAAGGCCATCGCCGCCGGCGCAAGCGTCATCATGATCGGATCTCTCTTCGCCGGCGTGGACGAGAGCCCCGGCGAGACCATCCTCTATCAGGGCCGCTCGTTCAAGGCGTACCGCGGCATGGGATCTCTCTCTGCCATGGCGCAGGGCTCGGGCGAGCGCTACTTCCAGGGCAAGGACGACTTCGAAGCCAGCGGAGCCGAGGGGCGGCCATCGCTGACCGCGCGGGAGACCAGCGGACAGAACCGCCTGGCGAAATTCGTTCCCGAAGGCATCGAAGGCCGCGTGCCGCACCGTGGACCTCTGGAGGCGATGGTGTTCCAACTGGTGGGCGGCCTGCGCTCGGGCATGGGATACCTCGGTTGCTCCACGCTGGACGAGTTGCAGCAGAAGGCGCGGTTCGTTCGCATCTCCAACGCGGGCCTGCGCGAGAGCCACGTCCACGACGTCATCATCACGCGCGAGGCGCCGAACTATCACGTCGAATAATGCTTCGTCGGCCATAGGGTAGACTTGGACGCGATGCCAACCACCTCTGCCATCCGCAGCACGCAGTCCGACCGGCCGATCGCGCGCCAGAGCGTCCGCGCCTTCGTGCTCACGTGGCTGCCAGCGATGATCGGCCTGTGCGTCATCGCGTTCGAATCCACGGAGACGTTCACCGCAGGGAACACCAGCCGCTGGCTTCGTCCCGCTTGGCAGGCCATCTTCGGCGCGGTCAGCGACCCGGCGTGGGAGAGGATTCACCACTACATCCGCAAGACCGGCCACTTCACCGGCTATGGCACGCTGAGCCTGCTGTTCCTGCGGGGATGGCTGCGGACGCTGGCGCGCGGCCTGCACGAAACCACCGCTGCGTTTCGCTTGCGCGCCGCCACGCTCGCCATCCTCTACACATTTCTGACCGCGAGCGCGGACGAGTTCCACCAGACGTTCCTGCCCGGCCGCACCGGCCTCTTCAGCGATGTTCTGCTGGACACCGCTGGCGGCCTGATGGCACACCTGCTGTTCGCTCTGCTGGTGTGGGGCGT
>JAJZHR010000430.1 GCA_021810815.1 Acidobacteriota bacterium
GTAGGTGTCAAGATATTCGGCGCATGTGATCAGGGCAAGCGGCAGATCTTCGCGCGCCATGATGCGGGCGACGTTCTCCAGCCACAGGATGCCCTCATACCACCAGTGGCCGAAGAGTTCGGCGTCAAAGGGAGAGGTGAGGATGGGCGGCACTACATCGTTAAAACCGGCTTTGAGGGCGTCATAGACCAGGCCGACGTAATGCTCCGCATGGGCCTTGGTGCGAGCGGCAGCTTCCTCCGGGTAGTAGGGCGTTTTGCTGCCCATGTCCACCTTGGAGCCGGTCACCTGCCAGTAGCGGTGGCCGCCGGGCCAGCGCTTCTTGTGGAAGTCAAGATAGTTGCCGTCGCCGGGATAGCCTCCGTCGCCGGACCAGACCTGGACGCCGGTGCGCGGGTCGCGCGGGAAGATGCTGACCGGATAGGTGGGGGCGTAGGGGCCAGCGACGACATAGGGCTGGTAGAGCGAGCGGTGCGGCTCGCGGGACATCACCTCATGCTGCTGATCCATCGGAACTTTGGTGAAGAGAAGCTCATAGGGAGCGGCGATGCGCTCAGACTCCTCCACCAGGTGCGTGTCGACGAAGAAGAAGTCGAGTTTGCTCTCGCCGATCGCCTGCTCCACGCCGATGCGGTCGAAGCCCTTCCACTGCTCCGCAGATCCATTGGGAAGCACGGGGAACTCCCACCATCCGGACGGACGATAGCCGCACTCCGGCGCCCAGATGCCGCGGGGATGCTTGCCGATATGCTTCATGTGGGTCTCGACGCCAATGCGCACCTGAGCGCGAACGGACTCATCGGTGCCAAGCAGCGGCATGTAGCCGTGCGTTGCTCCGCAGGTGATGATGTCGATCATCCCCAGATCGTTGAACTTCCGGAAGCCGGCGATGATGTCGCTGTCGAGCGCGGCGAAATCGTCCTTGGCCTGGGTGAAGTAGCGCTGCCAATAGCGTGCGGTCGCAGCGAAATGGTGATCTCCGCTGGTGATGAAGTACGCCTCGTCCTCTTTGGCCGCGATAATCTTGCGATCGACATACTCAGGGAATTCAGCCTTGAAAACTGGATGGGCCAGCTGCTCCAGAAGGATGGGAGACATGTTCAGGTTGCATTTGAGCGCGACTCCATCGCGATGCAGGCCTTCAAGGCTGCGCAGCAGCGGCAGGTACGTCTCGGCTGCGGCTTCCAGCAGCCATTCCAGCCCATGGGGCCAGGTGCCGTGATTCACCACATAGGGCAAGTGGGCGTGCAGCGTGAAGGTGAGATAGCCTGCCGGGCGTTTGGGTGCGGTCATAGTTGCCGATGCCTCATGCAGCGAGTTTGAGAAATCGTTCAAGCCAGCCGGGAGCCATGGCGTCATTGCGGCCCAGGCGCGTCAGCGATTTGGAGTGATTCCGTGTGGCGAATCCGTTGCGAGGGAGAGGAGGTTCTCGCATACCCAACCCTATGTTACTACAGCAGCGAAGCGCTGCTTCCCAAGGCAGCATCTTGCCTGCTAAGAACGTAATTTCCGGCAATAGAACTTGCCTGGCCAAAGATGGAATGGTTCGGTTCTCCGCGCTCAGGGATTGCGAGTCTTGCGAGTCGAAGGAGAAGAGAAGATGCCGCCTGAGCCTCCTGATATGCGACGCAGAGGAAGGGGCAGGCGGCTATCGTTGCTTGACTTCTCTTTGCTGCAGAGTTGCGATTTCGGCCGGATACTCTTCACTCGATGGAGCAGCGCGAATCCTATGCGGCCGGGTTGTTGAACGGAGCAGCCTTATTGATTCGACCGGTGCTGCAGCGTTGCGTCGCCGCTGTTGTAGTTTGTGACGGGCGCGCCCGGGGTGATGGTGACAAGAACGGGGGAGGTGAGACGGAAGTGGAGAATCGTCTCCGACGGAATGACCACCTGCTCGCCTTTTGTAATCGCGTTCGAGCCTGCGCCTACGCCGCCGCCGGCTGCCGCTCCAACCGCTGCTCCCTTGCCGCCGCCGAAGATGCCGCCGAGAATCGCGCCAATGGCAGCTCCCGCCCCGGTCTTCTCCAGCGTGTTCTTGCCCCTGCCCTTGCCCTCCTGCACGTAGGGATCGGTCGAGACCGCGATGGATTGGCCGTTGGTGCGAATGTAGTTCACCTCGGCCGTGATGCTGGCGCTGCCCTTGAAGTGGGTCGCATCTTTCACGTCATCCACCTTTCCGACAATGCTGGCGCCCTGGGGGATGGCTACCATGCCGTTCACAACCAGATCCGATGCGAGCGAGCCGTGGAAGGCGGTGCCGGGCTGGGTGGTCGCGCTGTCCAGAGCGTCTGTCAGGCGCACAGGGAGGATGGTGCCTGCGGGGATGGTGACATTCCGCGAAACCGGAGCCGGCGGCTGCTGCGGCAGAGGAGCAGGCTGCTGCTGGCTCTGCTGCGGATTTACCATCTGATTCTGGCTTGTTCCTGACCCTCCCGAGCTTGCCGAGCCTCCGCCTCCAGAGCCGACGCCTGCTGCGGCTGCGCGCGCATCTTTCTCCCGCTGGGCTGTGTCGCGCGCCGCTCGGTCGCGAGTCTCATACGTCCGGGCAGAGGGCTGCACCGCTTGCACCGAGCCGACGGCTGTGGGTTGCACCGCCAGGTTGTTCATCACGCCGCGGATGCCGGGCACCTGCATCGCGTCATTCGACGCGAGAGACTTGGCCGCTTCGCTGTCGACGCTGCCATTCAGGATCGCCGTGCCATTCGCAACGGTCACCTGGATGGGCTCGTTCGCAAGGCCGATATCGGAGGCCAGCTTGCTCTGCAAAGATGTTGTGAGCTCCGTGTCGGAAACGGTGTCGGGGGTCTTCGACTTGCATCCCGCGCCAAGCGCCATAACGAGCGCGAGCGCGGATACTGGAAGGAGGTGCCTTCTCGAATAAGAAATCATCAAGTACTCCGAACTTTGAATGGGATAGGGTCACTCATCACAGTCTTCACCCTAACTATTCGCCAACTGCTTCCCTCTGTCAACGTTGCTTGCCTATGCGATTCAGATGTGCAAAGGCCCAGCCAGCGATGCCTGAGGACGATTGGACGGAGACGGCAAAAGAAGCTGTGGCTCAGTCGTTTAGCCTGCCTTGCAGGAGGCGCTGAGGCAGAATAGAG
>JAJZHR010000026.1 GCA_021810815.1 Acidobacteriota bacterium
GGCGACGGCGAAGCCGAGACTGGCCCGCTCGCCACCTCCTGGCACTCGAACAAGTTCCTGAACCCCATCCGCGATGGCGCAGTGCTTCCCATCCTCCATCTCAACGGCTACAAGATCGCCAATCCCACGCTGCTCGCGCGCATCACCTCCGAAGAGCTCGAAGACCTCTTCAAGGGATACGGATGGATGCCGCTCCTGGTCGAGGGCGACGACCCGCAAAAGATGCACCAGCAGATGGCTTCAGCCGTCGAGGCCTGCGTGCTGCGGATTCGCGACATCCAGCAGCAGGCCCGCAGCACCGGCCAGCCCGCCCGGCCACGCTGGCCCATGATCATCCTTCGCTCGCCCAAAGGATGGACCGGGCCGAAGGAAGTGGACGGGCACAAGGTGGAGAACTTCTGGAGGGCGCACCAGGTTCCGGTCACAGGGGTGCAAACACAGCCCGAGCATCTGCGCATTGTCGAGGAATGGATGCGCAGCTACAAGCCGGAGGAACTCTTCGACGAGTACGGCAGGCTCTTGCCGGAGCTGCGCGAGATGGCTCCCGTCGGCGAGCGCCGCATGAGCGCCAATCCCCATGCCAACGGAGGCAAGCTGTCCAGGCCTCTCGATCTGCCCAGCTTCTGCGACTACGCCGTTCCCATCTCTGCTCCCGGAGCCAAATCCATCTCTCCCACGGAGACGCTGGGCAAGTTCCTCCGCGATGTCATGCGGCGCAACATGAGCAGCTTCCGCCTCTTCAGCCCGGACGAGAACGCCTCCAATCGGCTCCAGGACGTCTACGATGCCAGCCCCAAGACCTGGCTCGCAGAGTTCAAGCCGGAGGACGCCGATGGCACGGACATCGCTCCCGATGGACGCGTCATGGAGATGCTCAGCGAGCACACCCTCGAAGGCTGGTTCGAGGGATATGTCCTCACCGGGCGCCACGGCATCTTCAGCACCTACGAGGCCTTCGTCCACATCATCGACTCCATGTACAACCAGCACGCCAAATGGCTGGACAAGTCCAAGCTCGAAATCGACTGGCGCGCTCCCATACCCTCGCTCAACCTGCTCATCACGTCCGTCGTTTGGCGCCAGGACCACAACGGCTTCACCCATGAGGACCCGGGCTTCCTCGATGTCGTCAGCAACAAGAGTGCGGACATCGCGCGCATCTACCTCCCGCCCGACGCGAACTGCCTGCTCAGCGTCGCCGACCATTCCCTGCGCAGCAAGAACTACGTCAACGTCATCGTCGCCGACAAGCAGCCCCACCTGGTCTATCTCGATATGGACGCCGCCATCATCCATTGCACCAAAGGCATCGGCATCTGGGACTGGGCAAGCAATGAAAACGGGGAAGAGCCCGACGCTGTCGTCGCCAGCGCCGGCGATGTCCTCACCGAGGAGGCGCTGGCTGCCGTCGCCATCCTCCGCGAGCACCTTCCCGATCTCAAGATCCGCTTCGTCAACGTCGTGGACCTCTACCGCCTCCAGCCCAGCTCGGAGCATCCGCACGGCCTCTCCGACAGGGACTTCGACTCTCTCTTCACCAAAGACAAGCCCGTCATCTTCAACTTCCACGGATATCCCTGGCTCATCCACAAGTTCACCTATCGCCGGACGAACCACGCCAACATCCATGTCCGCGGCTACAAGGAGAAGGGAAACATCAACACCCCGCTGGAGCTCGCCATCCGCAACCAGGTGGACCGCTTCAACCTGGCCATCGACGTCATCGACCGCGTTCCCAGGATGCAGGCCCGCGGAGCACACCTCAAAGAGTGGCTCAAGGGCCAGATCATCGAAAATATCGCCTACGCCTACGCCGAAGGCATCGATCGACCGGAGATTCGCGGCTGGAAATGGCCTTTTTCGAAGTGATTTTGCAGCGTTTTTTTCACGGTCGAAGCTCGCGTTTCCCGCGCCGGATGCGGTGATTCGAAAACTGCCGGTGAAACCCTGAAATCGCCCGTTAAGACCGATGCAGCTGGGGGAAAGCCCGGAAAACCCGATTCGCCACCAGGCTCTACCGATCAAACCCCGTGAATTCCCAGCCATGAAGCGGTCAGGAGCCAGGGCGAGCAGGTGCTCGCCTGCCAGTGGAGCGCGGCGCCAGATCGAGCGACCCAGCCAGCAGAAAACTGCGAAATGCGCCTATATTTCCCGTTGGAGCAGGCCCTGCGGGATACCCGATGGAGAACTGCCGCGAGAGCTTCAGGCCGCGGACCCGAGCCAGTTTCAGCGTCCCAAGAGACAGTTGATTCCGCACCGCCCATCGCGAAACAAACGTAACCCCCAACCCCGCCTCCACCGCGCTCAGCAGACCCTCCGTGGAGTCCAGTTCCATGCTGATCCGCAGGCTCTTTTTCTTCAGTCCCGCAGCGAGCAGAGCCTTCTCCACCACGCGCCGCGATCCGGAGCCGAATTCCCGCATCAGCAACGGCTGCTCCTTCAGAGCATCGATGTCGATCTCCTGGTCTGCCCATTCGTGGCTTGCGGGAACAACGAGCACCATGTGGTCCTGCATGAAGGGTTCGAGGTGAATGTCCTTTCGCAGCGCCGGACCCTCGACCAGAGCAACGTGGATCTGACGCGCAACCAGGGCCTCCAGCATGGTGTCTGTGTTGCCGCTCCGCGCGGTCACTCGAATGCGCGGATTCGCCTTGAGGAAGCCAGCGACCAGGTTGGGCAGAAGGTACTGTCCGATGGTCTGCGAAGCACCGACGGACAGCGCTCCCGCCTGCTCTCCTGAAGCTGCAGCGACAGCGACAAACGCTTCGTCGGAAAGATTCTTCATCTTCTCCGCGAAGGGAAGCAGAGCCTTGCCGCCGGGCGTCAGAGCGATGTGGCCGCCGCTGCGATCGAAGAGCGGCACGCCAAATTCATCCTCCAGCGCCTTAACCTGCTGCGTCACTGCTGGTTGCGTCAGCAGCAACTCCTCAGCAGCGCGGCTGAAGTTCAGATGATGGGCAACCGTTCGAAATACGCGGATTCTGAAGTTCTCGATCACCCTTCCTCCTGCCTTTCGCTCCCTGCCTTTCGGGCTGTGGAGAACAGCCCGGGACGCATCCAATTTGTAGAGCAGTCCGACATAACGAGCTTATACGGCATTGCTCCTTCTGATTGGGAAATGGTGCGAAAGAGGCACAGACTTGATTCAGATTTGAGAAGGGAGCTACACCATGAAAAGCACAAACGCACTCCGCATTGCTCAGCTTGCACTCGCCGGACTCGCTGGACTGGCCCTTGCAACCCCGCTTCAGGCCGAGATCCACTCGAGGTCCAGCGAACTGGTCGTCGTAGAAGCGCAAAATCTGCCAGAGCAGGCGCGAATGCCCGGCAATTCACTCTTTCTCTATGACGATAACGAGGGTGATACCTACCTCTATGTTGAGCAGCAGCAAGGCGCTCTCCTGAGCGTCTTCGACGTCACGGACCCAGCCAGCATCAAGCTGGTCGCGTCCCAACCCCTGACGGTTCCAGAAGCGTTCGACTTCGTCCGGCCCCTCAATGGAAACGCTGCATTCATCCGCTTCCGCGACAACAAAGGCGTCGCTGTCCTTGACCTTCGCAAGCCGAAGGCGCCCGCGCTGAAAACGGTGAACGCGTTCTCCATCTCAGGGTCGGCAGAGGCGCTTGGCGAAAGCGGCTTTCTGATGGTGGACGAGCCCCGCAACTACACCGGCGTGGTCCCTCGCGACTACGAGGTGGTGGACACCTCCGCTCCTTCTGATCCGGCGCTGCTTGCGACCGTGAAGCAGGTAACGAGCAAGGTCGTCAACTGCGACACTGGAACCACTTTTCTGCTGGGAAGCGGCGGCCTCACCGTCGTTCGCAGGATCAGAGTCGAGAAAGAGCACAAGATAGACCTGATGCAGCAAGTGAACTAAGCAGGCTCAAGCAAGTGAACTTGGAAGGCTCAAGGCAGTGAACTATTTCCCGAATGGGGTGGGACTCCGATCCCACCCCATTCTGCGCCTGAAGCACAAGCTCGATCAGATCTCGAAGATGCGCGCCGATGTATACACCGCTGTCTTTGCCATCAGCGTCGTGCTGGTAGACGCAACGCACAGAGGGCAGGGAGCGCTGAAGGAATGCATGTGTACTTCGTCGGAGCTTGCCCGGCAACATCTTCTCCAAAGGCAGGAAAAGGCAGGGTGCCATCACTGGCACCCTGCAAGTAGCTGCCCGGATCTTCCGCTTGCAGGTGTCAGTAGTTCTTGTATGCCTGGTTGAATTTCGGCCGTGGCATGCTATGCACAAAGGCGGCCACGTCGAAAGCATCCTGCGCGGTCAAGCTTTGCGGATAGTTCTGCGGCATGTTGTGGACGAGGAAGGCCGCCATTTTCTTTGGATCGTCCATGCCTGCGCCGTCATTATAGGAGTTTGGCCCCCACACGGGAGGCAGGATGGGGGGGACGCCAGCTCCATCCGCTCCATGGCACCCAGCGCATTTGCTGGCGTAGAGGGATTTTCCTTTCACCGGATTGCCGGCAAGCTCGTCAAGCTTGACGAAGCCGCGTCCCTTGTAGGCCTCCCCCTTTTTTCCTTTGATCGAGAGTGAATTGACGTAGGCTGTGAGCGCCTTCATTTCCACGCTGTCCATTGGCAAGGGACGGCCGTTTTCGCTGCGGGCGAAGCACTCCTGAAAGCGCTCCTGCAGGGAAATGACGCGACCGGCCCGCTTGTTGAACATGGGGAAGAGTTTGGCCATGTTGATCATGGGAGCAGCGTGGGCGGCGGTTCCGCTCTGAATATGGCAATCGCTGCAAGACAGCTTGTTGCCGACGTAGGCGCTGGCATACTTCGGCGTCTCGTCGAAGATGAGTTTGCCCAGCCGGATTTGCTGTTTTTCGCTCCCAGATAGCACCGCTGCCGTCTGGTAGGGGGAGGTGCTGGTCGCCGCAGGCGGCGTGGGCTGCGGGCCGGCGCAGCCCGCAAGCGCGGCCGCCAGCCCGAGGGCGACTAAGCTCAGACCCGTGATGCTGTAGTTGCCAAACATTGTTTCCTCCAGACTACTTCGCGTCGATCTCAATCGACTTGAATCCGAACTGGTGATAGATGGCCTGCGCCTCGGGCGTCTTCAGGTAAGCCAGCCACTGCGCCGCGGCTTCCGGGTGGGGCGCATCGACCATCATGCCGCCCGCATAGATGGCGGTGCTGTTCTGCGCGTCCGGAATTTCGACCCCTGTGATCGGGTTGCCGACCTTCTTCTGGAACCTCACCTCAGAGGCCCAGGTGACGCCTGCGTCCGCTTTGCCCTCCAGGATGCGCATGGGTGTCTGGCGGTGGTGAATCTCAGTGAGTACAGTGCTGCCGCTGGCCACCTTCTCCTGATACACCTGCTGATAGAGCTTGTCGCCTCCGGCCTTGCGCAGCGCCGCTGCTATCTGGTTCGCCACACCTTCCCACTCTGGGTTGGGCATGGAGAGCCTGACATCCGAGCGGCCCAGATCGTTCAAGGATGCGATGTGCTTCGGATTGCCTGCGGGAACCATGATTTCGAGCGTGTTGGTCGCATACTCGGTCACGTTCGTCACCTGCTTCTGCTGTTCCATCGCGCGCAGCACACGCGCACCCGCCTCGTAGACGTCAGGCTTCACTTGCAGCGTGAGGTTGCCGAGCGTGAGCGTGTTGTTCGCGGCGATCTGCTTGCGCAGGATTCCTGGGGGCAGCGTCTCGTAAAAGATACGGCCCGCTAGCTCTGGATGGAGTTTGACGAAGCCCTCGATCAATTGCGGCAGCACGAAGAACTGGTTGCCGCCGATAAAGAGCACCAGTTTCGCATCTGCAGGATTCCCGTGCAGGTCGGGGATGTTGTCCACGTCCGGGACGTGGAATTCGTACCCTTTGCTGGCAGCGGGGTTGTTGGCGCCATTGCTCCAGGGTGGTGTTGCCTGTGGCTTGTTCTGCCCATGCAGTGGGTTCATCAGAGTGGCTCCGAGCATGAGGAGCAGTATTCGATTGTCCAGCTTCATTTCTTTTTCCGTCGTTTCCAGTTAGTGGGGAAGCTCTGATTGGCTTGCGGACAGAATTCCTCAGGAGCTAAAGCGGCGCAGATTGCGCACCATGCTACGCGTGGGGTAAGGCCCATGCGCTTCAAGGCTTGACTTGCTCAGAGCTTCACCAATTTCCTTAGGGAATCTCTGAGCAAGTCCCTCAGCCAAGCTCTCAGCGTCTAAATCCTGCTGCATTTCATTCAAGGAGGGCGGGACTAAAGTCCCGCCCTTTCAAACCAAGACTTCTTCAGATTCTTCTTAGATCGTGATGTAGGTGTAGTGGCCTTCGGCCTGAAGCAGAGCAATCGCGGCGACCATGGATGCGACCACGAGCACGTCGGGCAGGGTGTGCGCGAGCATCTCCTTGACAACCTGCTCTGGCGGGTCTGAGAGGCCATTGCGCTTGATCATCATGCGCGCCTGCGCTTCGGTGGCCGTGTGGCAACTCAGGAACTTCACGCCCCGGCTCTGCAGCGCCTGAATGCTTCCATCCTGGTAGAGCGACGCCTCGTTGTCTGGGTCCTGCGACGAGTAGTGCAACGTAGCGCCTGCTTTGCTGGCATAGAAGGTATTCTTCAGCGCAGGCTTTCCCGTGTCTGGATCGTTCACCTTGAGCCATTCGCCGACTTTGTATTTATTCCAGATGAAGTCGTTGTAGTTGATCATGTTTGCGGGACCGTGCAAGGCGGCCACAATCTTGATCTGGGGATCCGGTATGCCGAAACCAAAGTGAAGACCGTTGAGAGAATTCTTGATGTGGCCGAGAAAGTTGCCATCATTGATGTTGGCGACGTCGAAGACCTGCTTGATGCGCGCTGGGTCCTTCGCGACCTTGTCGAAGTCGGAGACCTTCCAGTCGGAGGTGGTGTAGACGAGCTGGCCCTCGGCCCGCGGGCCCATCGAGCCAAACGCTCCGAGGGCGCTGACGCCTGCTGCTGCGGTGGTGACAAACGATCTACGGCTCATGGTGTTCATGGGTCCCTTTCGATGGTGCCTGTTGGTTGTCCTGGTTGTCCTGCATGGTTTTGTCCTGCTCGGTGCCTGGGCGAGAGTCTAGATTCGCGAGAATCTGGAACTTTGGCTGCTCGCTTCTGCGCCGGAATTCAGGAGAGGAGAAGCGCCAGAGGATCAGCACGAGAAGTATGAGCGTCGCCGCGCCAAGAATGTAGACGGTCATCGCATTGCCTCCATCCTCGCTGAACTGGCCCCGGTTGCGATGGGATGCTGGTTCCCTGGGCCAGAATAAAACGAGCGAGCGTAGAAGGTGACAGCCTGCGTCTCGGCGGGAGTGAGGAGCGGCCAGGCTGGCATACCGCTGCCGGGAACGCCATCGCGAAGTATCACTGCCATCGCGGGATAAGACGGCATCATCTGGTCGAAGTTGGCAGGGCGCGGCAGCATATGGATTCCATCAGGCCCATCGCCGGCGGCGTTCTCGCCGTGGCAGCGGACGCAGTGCGTCGCAAATACCCGCTTGCCCGCCTCCATCAAGACGTCCTTCGGAGCGTACTGCTCATTCGGCGCAAGCTCGCCCGGCTGGCCGACCGAGGCGACGTAGTCCGCGACGGCCCTGAATTCTGAGCTGGGCAGCGTGTTCCACGAGGGCATCGCCGAGCCTGGCATTCCAGCCTCCAGCGTCTTCCAGATAAGGGCGTCCGATAGCCGGAAGCCTGCAAGATTGAAGGCGACAGGGCGCAGGCTGCGGCCTCCTATGGACTGGCCATCGGCATTCTCTCCATGGCAACCAGAGCAGTTTGCCAGGAACACCCGCCGCCCTTCTTCGGTGTCGTTTGCAGGCGCGGCCACTGGAAGCACGTATGCGGCTTTCGGCTGCGCTGGAACCAGCTCCGCTTGCGCCCTGCCGAGCGTGTTCAGGAAAGCCACCAGATCCAGAGCGTCCTGGCTCGGCTGCTCTGGAGATCCCTGGAACAGCCACGGGTAGGAAGGCATCACGGAGTCCGGCGCAATGTAGCGCGGATCGTAGAGATGGACCAACTGCCAGTCGATCGGCCTGCGTCCCGCTTCTCGCGCCAGGTCCGGCCCAATGCGCCGCGTGCCCCACATCTGCGGGTATTGCTGCTGCGTCTCCCACGCCTGGGTGGGCATGCCAAAGCGCCAGGCATCCGCGGCGGTGAAGCGCACCTGCAGGGTGTGGCAATAGGCGCAGCCGTCGATGGCGTAGAGATGGCCGCCGTGCTGCTCGGCTGCCGTCAGCATCAGATGGGCTCCGGGAGGCGTGCTTTTCTGGATGGACGCGTGCAGGCTGAACGCCGGGTAAACCCCCAGAGCGAGGAACGAGAGGACGAAGAAGACGACGCCCGCTCCAAAAGTGACCGCATACGCTGTGGTGAACCAGAAATGCGCTGGCTCCGCGCTGGGGAAGTGCTGTGGCCTGGTGTCGAGCGTCACCCCGACGAAGCCCTCTGGATTGCGCGGCCCGGTGACGAAGCTGAGGCCAAAGACGATGAAGCCCGCCAGCAGAGCAACGCCGTCGATGGTCCGGAAGATCCAGTAGGGGCGCGAGGCGCGCACCGATTCGATCCATGGGAGATGCTGCTGCCACAGGGCCGCCTGCACCAGGCCGGCGCCCGTCAGATCGATCACCATCAGGCCCAGGCCGACCACCAGCAGCCAGTACGACCACGCCATCGCGCGGCGGTTATGGCGCACCCCGGGCATTCGCTGCCATAGATGCCCCAGCCCCCCCATCGCCGCGAACGAAGCGAACCCGATCATTGCCAGATGCGAGTGGCCAATCACCCAGTCGCTGAAGTGGATGAAGCTGTTGAACGTCATCACGGCCTGCACCGATCCCTGGATGCTGACCAGCAGGTAGAGCACGATGCTGGTCCAGACGAAGCGCATCGGAACGTCGCGCAGCACAGACCCTTCCGTTGCCAGTCCAATCGACAGCAGCAGATTCGTAACCACCAGGATCACATCCATCCCCTGATAAATAGAGGCCGCTTCGGAGACGTGCTGCGCAGCCATCGGCAGGGAAGAGTAGATGTAGTGGTGAATGCCGTTGAGCGGATAGACCAGGAACAGCAGCCAGAAGCCGACCATCGAGTAGAAGTGGCTGTAGATGGGCTTGCGGGTGACGGCGGTGATGACGAAATACTCCACCGCGACCGCCATGGGCGTGATGAAAACACCGACCGCATCATGGATCCACAACCCGCTGAAGGCCGCTCCCATGGCGCCGGGCAGCGCATGGGGAACGATGTTTCCCAGCGGATAGGCCAGAAAGGTGAACGTGAGACCGCCCAGCAGGTACCATCCCGAGACGTAAAGCTCCGAAGCTCCGCACTTCAGGAATGGGATGCCGAACTGCACGATCATCAGACCCAGGCAGAGTTCGATGACGGCGGCGACCACCAGCGGAAACTCCGCCCACTCCAGCGGCTGCGACACGCCGGACAGCACCAGCGTCCATCCACCGAGGACAGCGACGAAGTTGTACAGAAAGAACATCGCCCATCCCAGCCGCTCGCTGGTTACGGTGCGGCGCGTCAGGTAGGGAACAGCGTAGTAGATGAATGCAATAAAGGCGTTCCCCAGCCACGCATAGAGGATGCCCTGGGTATGGTCGTAGCGGAGCCTGCCCCAGGTCAGAGCAGCGTGGTTGGTCAGGAACTCAGGCGCGTGGAACTTGATGGAGACGGCCAGACCGAACAGGGCGGACAGGATCAAGCCCACGAAAGCGGCATAGGTATGCGCGCGAACCAGCTTCGTCGCGACAGGAATGCGCACGGTGCCTGAAGGCGCGGTCTTTGGATTCACGGTCAAGGACGCCGGCTCCCGCCGATGGTGGAGGGCTGGCTAAGTGCTGGGTTGGCCGTGCTCAAGGTGTCAACGGGGCTCATGAAGCGGACTGCGCCGAACGCCAGCAGCGCGCCAAGCAACAGGAGCACACCAACGAAGGCCCTTTGCTTGAGAGTCAAGGATCTTTCGGCTTGATCTGGCATCGTGCAACCCACTCCCATACGCGAGATATCAGAGGATCGATGCAATGGCGTGCGAATCCTCACCGCTCCCGCTTTGCTTAAGCCGTGCGGCTGCTTTCATCTTCGCCTCTTCCGGCTGTGCCGTCCAATAAGGAAATCGAATGTCCTATAAGGCGATTTGCCCATGTGGCGTAAGGTATCTGCTGTCCAGGCACCGTATCGCCGCTCGCAGGCTTAGCGCTGGAGCGCGATCACGCGGCGCGGCCGAGAAGGCTGCACCAACTTCATTGTAAGGAAGATGGCCGGCAGCAGGAACACTGTCGAGCCGAACACCCACATGACGGCTGCGCCGAGAACCTGGTCGGAGAGCGGATCGATCTGGAATGGGTTCGGGTGCTCCACGTAGAACGGGTAGACCGGCCGATTGCAGAAGGCGAGGAAGGCGGACAGCGCTGTGTTCACCAGGTCTGCCCCTATCAGATAGAGCAGAACTCCCCAACTCTGCTGCTGCTGCCTGGATGGCCAGGGCTGCACGATGCACCACCAGAAGAGAATCGACGTCCCTAGAAAGCAGAGGTGCTCGAAGTCGTGCCAGCCCTCATGCTCGAGGGCGAAATCATAGGCCGCGGGCACATGCCATGCCAGGAAGGAGAGGTTCATTGCCAGCCAGGCCACCGCCGGCAGCACCAGCCAATGGCCCAGCCTGCGCAGCGGCGACAGGCGCAGCAGCGGGCCAATCACGGCCTTGAGCGCAATGACAGGCAAGCCGCGCAGCAGCGGAACCACCGGAAGTCCGAGCAGCACCAGCGGCGGAACGACGGACATCAGCAGCAGGTGCTCCACCATGTGCGCGCTCAGCAGGATGTCTGCGAACGCATCGAGCGGCGATCCAATCGAGATCCACAGAACCGCCATGCCGAGCATAAAGCAGACGAGCCGCCATGTTTCGAACTGCTCCGGGCGTGTTTTGCGGATCGCGAACCATCCCCGCAGGTACAGCAGCGCAGTCAGCAGGATCGCCAGAGTAAGCCAGATTGGCAGCGACCACTCGTCGAACACTGACTGCATTGCCGGAGACATGGGTTAGGGTGTCCTTGGGGAAGCCTGCTCCGCAGGAAGATGGAGTTGGCTGGTGTCGGTCAGCCCGCGCGATGCGTCTACGGCAGGCGAGAGATTGGGCCCTCGCAGCGTCATCAGGAAGCTCACCAGCGCCTGCGTTTCCGCCGGGCTCAGAGCGTTGCCGTAGGCGGGCATGTTGCCGCCGCCCTGCAGCACTTGCCGGATGATCTGGTCCTCCGTCATGCGTGCGGCGATGGAGTCCAGCGCAGGCCCGCGCTGCCCGCCCACCCCGTCCAGCGAGTGGCAGTTGCGGCACTGCTTGTTCTGCAGCACCAGCGCCCCTTCGCGCTCAAGCGGAGATCGGTCGTGAAGGTAGCCTGGAGGAACAGGATCGCTGGCCCACGCGTCCATGATCGGGCTCCAATCCGTCGTTGTGGCAAGGTTGGTGAAGACGCCGAGCGTGACTGCGATCACGGAGACCATCAGCACCGCGACCGGACGGCGCGACCAATGCTTTTCACCTTCTCCGGCAATCAGCGGCAGCAGCAGCAGGATACTGATGATCACCACCGGTGCAATGAAAACCATCGGCGTTTCCATGCTTGGCGGCAGGTACGCCAGCACTGCGTAAATCCACAGGAAGGCGAAATCCGGTTTTGGCGCCGTCTGGATAATGGTGGGATCCGGCTGGCCCGTGGGACCGAATGGCCCAAAGAAGAGGGCGCAGGCCATGACGGCGAGAATGATGGCCGCAGCGAAGACGGCATCCTTCCATGCGGCGTCGGGAACGAAGGGAACGCCGGTCTTCTGCGTCAGCTCGTGGTACTCGCGCTCATAGGTGGACTTGCGGACGATGCGGCCGGGCATGGGCCACTCATTGATGCCGAGGCGCAGCACCATCCATACATGCAGACCAACGAGAGCCAGCAGAATGCCAGGGATGACGAAGACGTGCAAGGCAAAGAAGCGGGACAGCGTGGGGCCGCCGATAATGGGGCCGCCCAGCATCATGTGGACCAGAGCCCCGCCGATGAGCGGAACGCGGCTCATGATGGATGCTCCAATGCCAAGACCCCAGTATGCATCCTGATCGAAGCGAAGCACCTGTCCGGTGAACGCCATGCCGAGGGTCAGGAGAAGGAGGAAAACTCCGATGATCCAGGTAAGCTCGCGCGGGAATTTGTACGCCCCGAAGAGGAACACCTGCGCCATGTGGATGAGCACGATGGCGATCATGAAGTCCGATCCCCAGCCGTGAATCGCGCGCAGGAACCAGCCCAGGGTGACATTGTGATTCAGGAACTGCAGGCTGCTCCATGCCTCGCTCGCGGACGAGGTGTAGACGAGCGCCAGCAGAATGCCCGTGACCACCTGCAGCACCAGCAGCACCGTGGCTGCGCTGCCAAAGACGTACCACCAGCTCGCGCTGCTGGCCGGGGTGGGGTGCTCGGCCGCTTCGACCAGGGGCTTCGCCAGCCCGAGCCGGTGCTCGAACCAGTTCCATGTCCTGGCGGAGGCAGAAGCCCTGGGTTGCTTTAGACCGGCCATGACGAGGACCTCTCTGTCTGTCCGGCTGCCGTGCCGGATTCGCTGGCCGGCTCGGCAGGGTTGATTTGGATCAGAGGCTTCTCGGCGCAGGCTTTGGTCGCAAGCGTCGGCATTTCGCCGGCGTAGATCATCAG
>JAJZHR010000431.1 GCA_021810815.1 Acidobacteriota bacterium
GACGCATCCGACTGCACCCGGACGATGCGCGGCGTCATCATGCCAATGCTGACGTCGTACATGAAGAAGCCGGGCGTGGCGATGAGCGCCTCGTCCTCCTCCTCGAGAAACGTGACGCACATCAGGTGGATGGCCTCGTCCACGCCATTGGTGAGCAGCACCTGGTTCGCGTCCAGGCCGAAATGCTTCTCGACGATATGCTCGGCAGGCTCCCGCTCAGGATATTTGGTGAGCCCCTCAGCCGTGATCCTGCGCAGCCGCTCCATCACACGCGGCGAAGGAGCGAGCGTGTTCTCGTTGAAATCCAGCCGCAGCGCGGTGCGCGCCGCCAGCGGCGGATGGTACTCCGGCATCTCCAGCACCCTGCGGCGCGGCTGAATCGTCTTCACTTCCGTCGCAACACTCATATTCAACCTCGTGGCCCCACTTCACGTTCTTCCAACCATTCAAAAACTCGGCAGGTGAGCAGCCGGCTAGGACCGCAACCTGACGCGGACACTCTCCGCATGTCCAACCAGACCCTCAGCCTCGGCCAGCAGAACTGCGGCTGGTCCAAGCTTCTTCAGGCCTTCGCGCGAATACTCCTGCACGGTGATGACCTTCACAAAGTCCATCACGCTCAGTCCGCCACGGACGCGACCAACTCTTCCCGTCGGCAATACATGGTTCGGGCCAGAGATGTAGTCCCCCATGCTCTGCGGCGTCGGCGTTCCGACAAAAACGGAGCCAGCGTTGCGAACCCAGTCCACGTCGCTCGCGGAGTCCACCGTCAGGTGCTCCGGAGCGAGGCGGTTGGTGATCTCCCGCGCCTGCGCAACATCCTCCGTAATAAAGATAGTCCCGCTCGCCGCCAGTGCCTGCTTCGCGATGGCATTTTTGGCGGCCTGAAGCTTTGTTTCAGCAGCGACTGCCTTCGCCAGCTCTGCGTTGCTTGTGACGAGCACGGCCAGCGCGTCGGGATCGTGCTCCGCCTGCGCAACGATGTCAGAGGCAATCGCAGCGGCGGCGCCGGTCTCGCTGGCGACGAGGATTTCCGTCGGGCCAGCCAGCATATCAATGCCGCAGTCGAAGGCGACCAGTTTCTTTGCCGTCGTCACGTAGAGATTGCCCGGGCCAACGATCTTGTCCACCCGCGCGATGCTCTCGGCTCCATAGGCAAGGGCTGCAATGGCCTGCGCTCCGCCGATCCTGTAGAACTCGCCAACGCCGGCGAGCCACGCCGCTGCGAGCGTCTCCCGAGCGGGCTTCGGCGATACGACGACGATTCTCTCAACGCCAGCGACCTTCGCCGGAAGCACCGTCATCAGCACGGTCGATGGCAAAGGATAGCGCCCTCCTGGAACGTAGCAGCCGACCGACGCCAGCGGACGCACCACCTGCCCCGTCCTGACGCCTGCGGCAGGGGAAGAGGTCCAGTCGCGCGGCTTCTGCTTCTCCGCGAAGGCGCGAATGTTCTTCGCGGCCGTCTTCATCGCGGCCTGCAGATCGGGAGAGGTCGCGTTCCACGCCGCCTCCATCTCTTCCGGACGAACACGGAGGAGCGCTTGCGCTTCTGCTCCACTGGCCGTCAAACCATCGAATTTTCGGGCGTACTTCAGCAGCGCCCTGTCTCCATTGCGCCGCACATCGGCGATGATCTTCCGCACGACAGGCTCAAGGCGCGAGGTGGCGGCAGAGCCGCGCTGCTCCAGTGTCTGGAGCAGCGCATACGCCGCCGACTTTCCCCTGCCGAACGTCTTCACAACTTTCATCGCTTCAAACCTCGTACAACGTCAGGAGAATGCGTCGAAAGCATTACAGGACGATCTTGCTCAGCGGATACTCCACGATACCCGTGGCGTTCGCAGCTTTGAGCTTGGGAATCACGTCGCGCACGACCGTCTCTTCCAGGATGGTGTTCAGCGCGAGCCAGTCGGAATCGCTCAGCGAAGAGATCGTCGGCGAGTTCAGCGCGGGCAGAACGGCCAGCACCTCGGCGAGATTCTTCTTGTGCACATTGAGCATCAATCCAACCTGCCCCTGCGCCGCCATCGCGCCCTTCAGCATCATGGCGATGTTGTCCACCTTGTTCCGCTTCCATGCGTCCTGATAGGCGTCCTTGTTGGCGATCAACTGCGTCTCGCTCTCCATCAGCGTTTCGATGATGCGCAGGCGATTGGCGCGGAGAGAGCTGCCGGTCTCCGTCACTTCGACGATGGCATCGGCGAGGGTCGGCGGCTTCACTTCGGTCGCTCCCCAACTGAACTCCACCTTCACCGGAATGTTCTTCTCCGCGAAATAGCGCTTGGTGAACTCCACCAGCTCGGTCGCGATGATCTTGCCTGCGAGATCCTCCGGCTTGTTGTACGGCGAGTCCTCGGGAACCGCCAGCACCCAGCGCACCTTCTGCCGGCTCGTCTTGCTGTAGGTCAGGCTGGTGACGTACTCCACTTCGGTCTGGTTCTCCAGCACCCAGTCGTGGCCGGTGAGGCCGGCATCCAGAGCGCCATGCGCAACGTAGCGCGCCATCTCCTGCGCGCGCACCAGCATGCACTCGATCTCAACGTCGTCAATGGTGGGGAAATAGCTGCGTCCGCTGGCGTAAATGCGCCAACCCGCACGCTCAAACAACGCGATCGTCGCGTCCTGCAAACTTCCCTTCGGTATTCCCAGCTTCAATTTTTTCGCGCTCATCGTTTTCCTTTGGCTCCAGTTATCGTGTGATTCCGCTTGTCGTGTATTCCGCATGGCCGCACCCTGGATCAAATGCTGCATCAAATCCGGGATCGAATCTTTGGCCGAATCCTTGATCGAATTCTGGATCGATCCGAGTCGTCCGTAGCGGCGTGATCCGGAGCGGAAAACTCCGTGGTGAGATTTGCCGGGCGCTGCGAGCTAGTGCGCGCCAACCGCAATCGGTTTGGTGAAGCAACTGACCGTTCCTTCATGGCACACCAGACCATCGCCCTCGACCACTACCTTGAACAGAAGAGCGTCATGGTCGCAGTCAGTCGCCGCGCTGACGATGCGGAGCCGGTTGCCGCTGGTCTCGCCCTTCATCCACAGCTTGCGCCGCGTCCTGCTCCAGAAGGTCACAAAGCCTGTCTCCAGCGTCTTTGCGTAGCT
>JAJZHR010000432.1 GCA_021810815.1 Acidobacteriota bacterium
TCGCTGCGTACCTGGGCCAGCGCCTTCTCCACGGCATCGGTGTCGATCGGCTGGTCCACCATCGACGCCAGGCTCTTCATCACCGCACGCTTCACCGCCGCGTCCGGCGCATTCACGGCGATGCGCCGGACGTTGTTGGCCGGCCCGCGCTCACGCGAGGCTCGCTGCTCAATGTACTGCTTCCACTGCGCATCGTTCAGCGTGTACTGCAGCAGCGCGGCCTTGTTGGCCTCGGCCGCTGCGTAGCCGCGCTCGGCCAGCGCCGAAGCCTTCAGATAATCGTTCGCCGTAAAGCCGCTGACGTCCGGCACGATCACCACGTTCGCAGCCTTGCGCTCCTCGCGCTCGTTGTCCTCAATGGCCACGGCAAACGCGCGCTGCAGCACACCCAGAATCGAGTCGAGGTCGCCTTTGCTCACCGGCTCCAGCGGCAGGCTTACAGCCAGAATCACGTCCGCGTGCATCGCTTTGACGTCCTGCGTGGGCAGGTTCTTCAGGATGCCGCCATCGACAAACTCATGCCCGCCCAGCTCAAACGGACGAAAGACCCCCGGCAGCGACGCCGATGCGCGCACCGCGTCCGGCAGGCTGCCGCGCGAGAACGTCACCGAGTCGGCATCGTTCAAATCCGTCGCCGTGCAGCGAAACGGGATGGGCAGATCGTTGAAGTCCAGCTGATCGTTGTAGCGCAGAAACTCGCGGTCCAGCAGCTCGTTCAGGCCGGAGTCCGTCAGCAGCGCGTTGCGAAAGCTGATGCCGTGTTTCAGCCCGATCGTCACGGCGTTGGGCAGCTCGCGCGAGTCCTCGCGGCGACGAAAGCTCTCCGCCGTGTACGCCTGTTGAATGCGAAAGACGCTGGCCACCGAGCGCTCGTTCAGCACATGCTCCATCTCCTCCGGCGTGTGCCCGGTGGAGTACAGCGCGCCGATGATGGACCCCATGCTGGTGCCGGCGATCACATCCACCGGCACGTGGTGCTCTTCAAACCAGCGCAGCACGCCCACCTCACTGAGCGAGAGCGCCGCTCCGCCGCCCAGCGCCACGCCAATCACCGGCCGGTCATGCGGCAGGTTCGTCGGCGCAGTGGCCGGCGCCAGCGGCCCCAGGCGCAGCTTCTGCGTACTCGCCGCCTCTTCCCTGGCGCTGGCTGTCACAGGAGTCGCGGGCGCGCCGTTCTGCTGTCTCGATGGCGCGTCCTTGGTGCCCGCCCCCGCACTCGAAGCCGCCGCCGCAGTCGGCGTTGGCGTTGCAGCAGGGGCCTGCGCCATCGCGTCCACCGACAGCGCCGCGCAACACACGCAGCAGCCTACGAAGCAACAGACGCACACCGCCGACCACACGCGTCCGCTCGCTGCGCCGACCGTTATGCCACCACGCCATCCACGAGCGTTCCGCCGACTGTTCTCCAAATCCTTCACACCCCTCGGACCTTGAACACCCTAGTGCCCGTACTCCTGAAACAGCTCTGGAAACTGCTGCCCCAGCGCCGCGATCTTCGGCACATCGCACACCTGGATGTACGGGTTGTGCGGGTTCTTCATCGCATAGTCCTGGTGGTACTCCTCGCCTTTGTAGAACTGCTGCAGCGGCGTAATCGCGGTGACAATCGGCGCGTGAAACACGTGCGCTGCGTCGAGCTGCTTCACGTACGCCTCGGCCACGGTGCGCTGCTGCTCGTCGGTATAGAAGATCGCCGAGCGGTAGCTGGTGCCCACGTCCGCACCCTGGCGGTTCAGCTGCGTGGGGTCATGCACGACGGAGAAGAACACCCGCAGCAGCGTGCCGTAGCTTACCTTCGCGGGGTCGAACAGCACCTCGATCGCCTCGGCGTGGCCGGTGTCTTCGCCACACACCGCGCGATAGTTCGCGGTCTCCTCGCTGCCGCCGGAGTAGCCTACCGTCGTCTGCACCACGCCGCGCACCCGCTGAAACACCGACTGCACGCCCCAGAAGCACCCTCCGGCAAACACGGCCGTATCCAGCGCGCCGGCGTCCCAGCCGCTCTCCGGTGCGTACACGTCTTCCATCGCTGCGGGTATCGGCTCTCTGCGTGTCATCACTGCCATGGTGTTCCAACTCCTCCGTGTGAACGACCTCCAGAGTACGACAGCGACCAGCAGGATCGCGCCAAACTCCATCAACTGCATCGCAAGCGTCAGCGGAGACGTGAGGTTCACAGTCCATTGGACGCAACCCCGCCCAGAACGATGCCTGACCCCGCAATCACCGCGTTCGACCAGCGAACAGGTCAGCGAAAAGGGCTGGGCGGGGAGGAATCAAGCCAGTTAACCCCACCCTCAACCGCTACTTGAAGTCTTCGGCTAACTCACACACCTCGAAGCGTTTAGCGTCCATCCGCGCCTAGCCCGGAGGCCAGCCCATCGGCCGCCCGCCCAGCACGTGGAGGTGCAGATGCTCCACCGTCTGCCCGCCATCGCTGCCGGTGTTGATGGCGACGCGATAGCCGTGGGAGAGACCCTGCAGCTTCGCCACCTGCACCGCCGCGGCCAGCAGATGCCCGAGCAGCGGCGCGTCTCCCGCTGCGGTGTGCGCCAGCGACGCATGATGCGCCTTGGGGATGATGAGCGTGTGCACCGGCGCCTGCGGATGGATGTCAGGAAACGCGAGCACGTCCTCGGTCTCATAGAGACGCGTAACGGGTATGGCACCAGCAGCGATCTTGCAGAAGAGGCAGTCCATGGAATGAAGATACGAGATTTGAGCGGCGAGATGTGAGCGGCGAGCGACGAATTTCGTCAGAAAAGAAGATGCGAGAGGCGAGATGCGAGATGCGAGAGGCGGAGTTTGTCTGCGCTTGCGGCTCGTTGACCTACTTCTTGAAGTACTTTGGCTCCATTCCCGGAGCCCACGGGTCATAGGCCTTGCCAAAGGCTGCGCGGCGGCCGACTGCGGGATGATTGTATGTCCAGAACTCGATGAAGGGGCTTGGGTTCGGATCGACCAGCGAGTTCTCGCCCAGCACGTCGAAGGCACCTTTCGTCGTCGCTTGCGGGTCTGCGACGATGCCATGGATCGCCTCTTCTCCATACACGTCCGCAGCGTGCTCCTGCTGTCTCGACAGGGAATCCATCAAGGGT
>JAJZHR010000433.1 GCA_021810815.1 Acidobacteriota bacterium
GAAGGCGCTCTTGGGCCCGCGAACTATTCCGCGTGGCGGAACGCGCAGAAGATTCACGCCGACGTAGTTGCCGCCCATGTGGCCTCCGCCCACGCCGCTGTTCATCGCCTCTTCCTCGGACTCGCCATAGGCCACCGAGAGCACAGTTTCGCAGTCGCAGGCTGACTCCACCAGAAGGCGCCCCGCCACCTCGCGGCCAAAATCGAGAAGCAGAGCAGGCTGCTCGGAGTCCGGCGGTGGCGTGGCTTCTCCAGAAGAGGCAGCGCCAGTAGCTACCGTGAAGGTGCGCGGCGGAGCATTGCTCGTGAGGGCGACCTTCGCAGCCGCATCTTCTCGGATTGCGGCGGCCGTCCCGGCGGCGGCTGCATCCGCGACAGGAGGTGCCGTCAGGGCATCCAGGTGGGCGAACCGCGCCTGCCCGGAGAAAACATGGGACACGCTCGCCGCCTTCATGCGAAAGGCGCGCAGCCAGGGGGACATACCCATATACCCCGGCCAGTCATACATGCCTGCGTCGGCGTTCCACTGGAAGAGATCGACATTGCCCTCCACCGGCCCAAGGCTTTCGACAGGCTTCCAGGCAGCGTCGTCGAACTCCTTCTGCTGCCATCCCTGGGGAGCGTCGGCGCTGCTCTTCCAGTCCTGATTGCTGACGACGATGGCAGCGCCATCCACTCCGGGCGCGGCGGGCATTCCGGGCGCGGCGGGAACGATCTTCGCAGCCAGCACCTCTCCATACGCAAGCTGCTGCCACACGCGCGAACCCGCGCCAGTCACGATGCCGCGCCCGCGCACCGCCTGGATCGCGAGCACATTCTCTCCGCTTCGCAGCAGGCCGGAGACGTTCGCTCGAAACACATGGAAGCCGATCGGCTGGTCGATGTCGCTGGCGAACTCGCCAACCAGTCTGCCGTTCAGATAAGCCCTGGCCGAGCGCGGCCCCGCGATGTAGAGGGTCGCCTGCCGCGGCGCATGCTGCACCGCAAACCGCGCGCGAAAAAAGTGCGGCGCAACCCGCAACTGCCGGGCGTTCCAGGGGAATTTATTGCGATCCGGACGCAGCGCCGTCACGTCGCCGGAGGTCCAGATGTACTGCTCAGG
The DNA here is from genome assembly GCA_021810815.1 of Acidobacteriota bacterium. Lineage (GTDB taxonomy): Bacteria > Acidobacteriota > Terriglobia > Terriglobales > Acidobacteriaceae > JAJZHR01. Next base: position 1,102 of record JAJZHR010000433.1, read on the forward strand.
CAGGGGAGCGTGTTCGGCTGCTGCAGGCGCGGAGAGATGACGCGTCGGGTCCAGCGCTCCATCGGGAATCGTGCTCTGCGCAGGAAGGCAGGAGCACGCTGCCGCAGCCAGAGCCGCCGCCGCGCAACCAGTTCGCAAACGCGAAGAAATCTTAGCCATAGGAAGACCTGACAACATTGCCAAACTCTAAACCACGCGAGTATAAGGGGGAACTGTTTCAGAGTGGAATGCCATTGTGATGCGACTAGAGAAAAATTGCTCCTGCACTCCACTCGCATCTCCCGCTGGCGAGCTGAAAAGGACGTTCGCTGTCATGCGCCCTCGCGCGATGCTTTGTTTCACGCTCGCCACCGCAACTCTGCTTTGCGTGGGCAGCGCAGCCGTCTTCGCGCAGCCAACGCCTGCAGTTCCCATCAAAATCGCGGTCGACTGGAAGTCCGCACCGCAGCCTCTGCGCACCACGGCCACGCTTCAGGTGGTGGTGAACCCTCTGCTGCGGCGGGGATCCCCCATCCACGACGCCGCCTTCGCAAATTTGAAGGAGCTTGGCGCCGACTATGTGCGCTACGTCCCGTGGCTTCCTTATCCAAGGCTTGCTGTCGCGGAGCTTGAGCCTCCTGCCAGCGGCACAACCTCGTGGGATTTCTCGCTGATCGATCCTATGACCACGGATTTTCTGCGCGCGACGCGGGGACACACCGTCATCCTGAACTTCAGCACGATTCCAGCGTGGATGTACCAGACCGCCAAGCCAGTGGAGTATCCCAAAGACCCTGACAAGGTGGTCTGGAACTACACGCAGGGCAGCCAGCTTCGCGACCCGAGCCGCAACGAGCTGGCCGGATATTATGAGCGGCTGGTGAGCTGGTACACCAAGGGAGGCTTTACCGACGAGGCAGGCAAGCGCCATACCTCCGGCCACCATTTCAATATCGCTTACTGGGAAGTCTTCAATGAAGCGGACATGGAGCACCGGCCATCGCCGGCCGAGTACACCGCCAACTACGATGCCATTGTGGAGCGGCTGCACAAGCTCAATCCTTCCATGAAGTTCGTTGGCCTCGCGCTCGCGTTGCCTGAGCGCAATCCGGCGATGTTCGAATACTTCCTGAACCATGCCAACCACAAGCCCGGCATCCCGCTGGACATGATTTCCTACCACTTCTACGCGACGCCCGCACGCGAACAGAATCCCGACAACTGGCAGTACAGCTTCTTCGACCAGGCGGACAAATTCATCGTGGCTGCGCAGCATATTGATGCCATCCGCAAGCGTCTGTCCCCGGCGACAAAGGTGGATATGGATGAGGTGGGGTCCATCCTTCCAGCGGACGGGCACACCGATGCGCCCTACGCCGCCGAGCCTCCCATTCCACCTGTCTACTGGCAGGCCTCCGGAGCGCTCTACGCCTATGTGTACCTTGAGGCAGCGAAACTTGGCATCGACGTCGTCGGCGAGTCGCAACTGGTGGGGTATCCGTCGCAGTATCCCAGTGTGACCCTGCTCGACTGGACCACCGGCAAGCCGAACGCGCGCTTCGAGGTGTTGCGCCTGTTGCGCGAGAATCTGACTCCCGGCGATGTTCTGAACAAAACGAAGTTCGCGGGCAGCGATGTGGACGCTCAGGCTTTCTCCGGCAGCGCTGGCAGGCGGCTGCTGCTGATCAACAAGCGCAACCGATCCATCGCCGTGGGCATTCCCGCCGAGTTCGCCGGCGGCAGGATCGCCTCTTCCCAGGGCGACTCGCCTGCCTCTCCGGGATCAGGCGACACAGTCACGCTGCCTCCCTTCGCGGTGGTTCTGGTTCATCAGCGATGACGACAGCAAACAGGCGCGCATGTTCGGCAAAGCATCCTACTCGGCCTTGACGAAGCGAACCGCCTGATAAGGCCTCCCGGGCAACTTCAGCTTCGCTTTCGCCTGATGCAGGCCTTCCACGGGCGTGATGGTCATCTTCCACGGATCGATCAGCTCCGCCTTGTAG
>JAJZHR010000434.1 GCA_021810815.1 Acidobacteriota bacterium
AGGCACGCATGGCAAAACCACCACCACCAGCATGCTGGCCTGGATCTACCAGACCGCTGCTGCCAGCGACCCTGCCTTCGAGCCGTCGTTCCTCATCGGCGGCGTCGCGGAGAACTTCGGCACAAGCTTCCAGCTTCGTCCCACCGTGCCTTTCATCCTGGAAGGCGACGAATACGACACCGCCTTCTATGACAAAGGACCAAAATTCCTCCATTATTTCCCTGACTCGCTCATTCTCACCAGCGTCGAGTTTGACCACGCCGACATCTATGCCGATCTGGCGCAGGTCCAGACTGCATTTCGCCGCCTTGTCAATCTCGTTCCGCGTCGCGGAGTCATTCTAGCCTGGGACGGCAGCAGCAACGTCACCGAGTGCGTTGCTCGCGCCTTCTGCCCGGTGGAACGCTACGGCCTGGCTCCTGACTCCCGCTGGCGCATCGCCGATCTTCACTTTGCCGACGGCCACAGCCACTGGAGCCTCCTGCTCGATGGTCAACTCTGGGCCACTTTTTTCATGCCCATCGCCGGTGAACACAACGTGCTCAATGCCACCGCCGCCGCCGCGCTGGCCTTCCGGAACGGCGTTCCTGTCGCTGCTATCCAGGCAGCGCTGGCCAGCTTCCGCAGCGTTCGTCGACGCCTGGAGGTGCGCGACCGCGTCGCTGGCATCACCGTCATCGACGACTTCGCACACCACCCCACGGCCATCCGCGAAACCCTGCGCGCCCTGCGCCAGATGTTTCCCTCAGCCGATGGTTGCTCAGGGCGTCTCTGGGCCATTCTTGAACCGCGCTCCAACACTCTCCGCCGCAACGTCTTCGAGCAGGAACTCACAGCCAGCCTTGCTCTCGCCGACCGCGTCCTGCTAGCCAATGTCTATCAGCAGGAGCGCATCCCGGAGTCCGAACGGCTCCACCCGGAGCAGGTGGTTGCCGCGCTCAACGAGCAAGGCACACCGTCCCTGCTCTGCTCCTCGACCGACCAAATCATCGACACCCTTGTCCACCAGGCCGCGCCCGGTGACGTGCTCGCCATCCTCTCGAACGGCGGCTTCGACGGCATCTATCAAAAATTACCCGCGTCTTTGCGCATCGCTCATCCTGAATCTCACTCGGAGCCAACCCCGTGATTCCCGCCCTGGTGCTTCTGGCCACCATCGTCCTGCTCGGCGTTCCCGCAGCCCTCGTCTACATTCCCTGGACTCTCCTCACAGGCAACGTCCTGCCGCTTTATCGCACCGCCATGACCATCGCGCGCACCGGCCTGCGTCTCGCTGGCATTCGCGTCCAAATCACCGGCATCGAAAACGTCCCTTCCGACCGCGCCGTCATCTTCATGGCCAATCACGTCTCGAATCTAGACCCGCCGGTCCTGCTCCCGCTCATCCCCGGACGCACCTCCATCTTTCTCAAGCAGTCCCTCATGCGCATCCCTATCCTCGGACTAGGCATGAGGCTCGGCGAATTCATCCCCGTGGCTCGCGACGGAAAGCCCCAGAACGCGCAGAAAAACGTCCGCAGCGCCGCCAGCCTGCTCGCTCGCGGCACCCACATTACCGTCTTCGTAGAGGGCACACGCTCGCGTGACGGGCACCTGCTGCCTTTCAAAAAAGGCCCGTTTTATCTTGCGCAGGAATCCGGCGCGCTCTGCCTTCCGGTGACCATCTACGGCACAGCTTCCATGATGCGCAAAGGCAGCCTGCGCATCTTCCCTGCGACCGCGCACGTAACCTTTCACCCGCCCATCCACCCGGCCAACTACTCCACGCGCGAGGCGTTGATGACCGACGTTCGCCACGCCATCGCCAGCGCGTTGCCCCCTGATTTCCAGACTTGATCGCAAGACTTGATCTCCAAGCCTCATTCCAGGCCCGAACTGCCCACCGGATCGCTTTCGCGTCGGCTCAGCACTCACTTCACAATCGCGTTGTAGCCATCGTGTAGCAGTCTTTGGCGCGTCGCCGATGCATCCGCGCGGCTGGCAAACGGTCCCACCTGCACATGCGTCAGGCTGTCCGTCGTTCCGTGTGTCAGCTTCACTGCATAGCCGCGCTTCCGCAGAGCATCCAGCAGCACCTGCGCATCGACCGGATCGCTCACCGCCGCCACCTGTACCATGATCTCCGCCGCTCCTGCCGAACTGGCAGCAGGATTCGTAGCTGGCAGCGCGGCTTCCACCGTCCTTGCCGCTACAGCAGGCGCGGGCTGCGTCGCGGGCTGCGGAAGCGCCGGATGCACACGCATCCCTTGTCCAGCCGCACCTGCTGCACCGGCCGTCAGGCTCACTGCCTGCTGCACGGCCGCAGGACCAGTCGCCGCCGCCTGCCCGGTCACCTCAGGAGCTGCCGTCAGGTTATCCGCCATCGGAGCCGCAGGCGTGGCTCCTGCTGCAAATCCATTCCCGCCACTGGCCGCCTGCGCTTCCAAACCAGCACCGCCCGTCGGAGCATTGCCGACCTCCGGCGAAGGCTTTTCCGCGCTTTTGCCCAACTTCGTCGGATCCGCCGTCTTCTCGCTGCTTCGTGCGCTCGCCGCGTCGCCGCTATGCGACCCCAGCGTATATCCCACGCCAAAACATAGCCCACACACCAGCACCAGCGCAAAAAACAATCCCAGCAGCGTTCCGGTGCTCAGAGTCAGCTCGCGATCCGGCGCAATGCGTTCCTCTTCTTCGTCGTCAAATGCAGAACTGCGCAAAACCGGCTCCTGCGGGCCGTTCCATCCAGCCCCATCAGCCTCAGTCTACGACGGATTCCCCTCGACCGCCGAGGCTCCGCCGCTCACCATGCCCTGCGGCGTTCCTTTCGTCACAACATCCCGCAGCATCGACAGCACATCCATCGGGAGCGGAAAGACGATCGTCGTATTCTTCTCTACCCCAATCTCGGCCAGCGTCTGCAGATAGCGCAACTGCATCGTCAGCGGCTCGGTCGCCAGCAGGTGCGCCGCTTCCACTAGCTTCTGCGCAGCCACAAACTCGCCCTCGGCGTGGATGATCTTGGAGCGTTTCTCGCGCTCCGCCTCGGCCTGCCGCGCCATCGCGCGCAACATCTGCTCTGGAAGGTCCACCTGCT
>JAJZHR010000435.1 GCA_021810815.1 Acidobacteriota bacterium
GGAGCGACAGCGGAAGCGGTGGCCACCAGGATCGATATGAATGCCGCCCAGCGAAAGGCCAAGCCACCCATCCAACGCAGGCCCCTCAACGGCTCCATGGCCATCTTGAAAAGGCTCTGGATGACAAAAAAGATGATCACGCACTCGGCAATGTAGAAAAACCAATAGGCATAGGAATAGAGCATGTACGCCGTGCGCCCGTTCAGCGAAAACACCTTGTAGAAATTCATCAGAGGGAAGAGCATGACAAAGCTCAGCACATGGACGGACAGAAACGCTGTGAACGTCGCGTAGCGGCGAAGCTGTCCCGCCCTCTGCATCAAGCCGAGTGCCACCAAACAGGCAATTGGCTCCGCAATCCAAAGCAGCTTGATCAGTTCGTCCATTCGCATGGATCCACCCCCTGTACAGTTCACAGCATAGCTGGAATAGGGAGGTGGATTCAACAGGCAAAAGAAAGACGGCTCTACAACTTTAGTACAAGCGCGATCAAATACTTAGAAAGTGCAAGACCAAGAAGCGCAAGGCGTCGGGGTGGAACTGGTCATCATGGAGACGTTCTGGGTCTGGGCGGCGTTGGAGGTGTGGGTGCTGGCGAAGGCTCCGATGGCGACGAGGGCGAGGGCGAAGGCGCGGACGATGTTTTTCATTTTTGTTACCTCAGTGGAATTATTTTGATCCGTTTTGAAGATTTAACTTGCTTTCCTCAACAACTTGAGAGTATCGTTTGCGTATAATAAGATATTTGTATTCAACGACATATCTAAATATTAACGTCCGCGAATTACCGAGGTGACTTACCGACATCGCAAGTGGTTACCTTAGGAGATTGAAATGGTTACCGACGGCGATAGGCAGAATCTCCATGCGCTGCGGACGAAAATGCCGGAATCCGTTGCGCCTGCATTCAGAAGCTCGGCGAAAAGGGACTTCACTCTTACCAGGGGGCGACCGGCACCGTGGGCCTTCCGGGAGGGTGTTTTGCGGGGCATCCGACCGGGTTCCCGTCCAGTCCTGAGCAGTCAAAAATGCTATAATCAAGCATGAAAGTGTTAGCCAGCAGCCTGCCTCTGTAAGGTTCAGAAGCTGTTGAATGCAAGGTGCTTTCGAGCTGGGCGCATGGATGAAGACGCGCAGGTTTCCTGGAGTCCGCAGCGCGATCCGAACAGAATCCGGAATCTCCCGCCCAAGCCGCATCGCTGACTCAAATAGCACGCCGCAAAGACCGGAGTTTCATGACAGCCAAAGATCCAACAGCACTTGCCGCTTCCAGTTCCTCCGCAGCGCTTCTTGATTCCGCATCCTCAGCGACCGCAGTTCTCGAGTCCCCCGCTGCCGATTCGCCCTCTTCGTCGGAGTCCCCTGCCCTCGCCGCCACTCTCTTTGACGACGACCCCAACTCCCAGCGCAACCGGTCCCGCAAGGAAGCTTCTTCCAACTACACGGGCGACAACATCAAGATTCTCGAAGGCCTGGAGGCCGTGCGCCTTCGCCCTGCGATGTACATCGGCTCCACGGGCGAGATGGGGCTGCACCATCTGGTCTACGAGGTCGTAGACAACTCCGTGGACGAGGCCCTGGCCGGCCACGCCACGCGCGTCGATGTCACCATTCATCTGGACAACTCCATCACCGTGGTTGACGACGGCCGTGGCATCCCTGTCGATGAAATGGACACTCCGAATGGCGAGCGCATGCCCGCCGTGCAGGTGGTGCTGACCAAACTGCACGCTGGTGGCAAGTTCGACGCTTCCAACTACAAAGTTTCCGGCGGCCTCCATGGCGTAGGCGTCTCCTGTGTGAACGCGCTCAGCGAGGCGTTCAACGTCGAGATCTGGCGCGACAACCGCACCTATGAGCAGGACTACTCCAAGGGAGCGCCCATTTCGAAGCTGCGCGAGGTCGGCGTCACGCGCAAGCAGGGCACCAAGATCCACTTCCTGCCGGACCGCTCCATCTTCACCGTCACGGAATACAACGCGGACACGCTGGCACAGCGGTTGCGGCAGCTCGCCTATCTGAACAAGGGGCTGGAGATTTCGCTGACCGACGAGCGCACGACCGACCCCAAGACGGGCGAGGCCAAGCGGTCCGACTTCAAATATGCCGGCGGCATTGCGGAATTCATCAAACACCTGAACAAGGGCAAGGTCGTTCTGCACGAGAAGCCCATCTACATGGAGGCCGAGCGCGAGAATGTGGTGATGGAGATCGCGCTGCAGTACAACGATGGCTATTCCGAGACGGTCTTCAGCTTCGCCAACAACATCAACACCGTGGACGGAGGAACGCACCTCTCCGGCTTCCGCACCTCGCTCACGCGCACCATCAACTCCGCGGGTCAGTCGCTGGGGCTGTTCAAGGACGTGAAGGAGAACCTCTCCGGCGATGACGTGCGCGAGGGACTGGTCGCCGTTGTCAGCGTGAAGCTGCCGCAGCCGCAATTCGAAGGGCAGACCAAGGGCAAGCTGAACTCCGACATCGCAGGCATTGTGCAGGCCTTTGTGAATGAGCGGCTGGGGATGTTCCTGGAGCAGAATCCGCCGATCGCGAAGCGCATCATCAACAAGGCTATCGACGCCGCCCGCGCCCGCGAGGCGGCACGCAAGGCGCGCGACCTGACCCGCCGCAAGGGAGCACTGGACGGCGGCGGCCTGCCCGGCAAGCTGGCCGATTGCAGCGAGCGCAACCCGGAGCGCTGCGAGCTATACCTGGTCGAGGGAGAGTCTGCCGGAGGCACGGCCAAGCAGGGGCGCGATCGGCGCTTCCAGGCCATCCTTCCGCTGAAGGGCAAGATCCTGAACGTGGAGAAGGCGCGCTACGACAAAATGCTGGGCCACGAGGAAATCCGCGCCATGATCACGGCGCTGGGAACCGGAATTGGCAAGGACGACTTCGACCCGGCCAAGCTGCGCTACGGCAAGATCATCCTGATGACCGACGCCGACGTGGATGGGTCGCACATCCGCACGCTGCTGCTCACCTTCTTCTTCCGCCACATGACGGAGCTGATCAAGCGCGGCCATGTGTACATTGCTCAGCCGCCGCTCTATCGCATCAAGAA
>JAJZHR010000436.1 GCA_021810815.1 Acidobacteriota bacterium
CGGCGTCCGCCGGAGGGTTGGTGCCGTCGGGCAGCTCCCAGGCGGGGACAAACCCGGGTGTGTTGGGGTCGCGGGTGGGCGGCGTGGGGCGCGGTGGGCGAGCCGCTACTGGGGGTGCCAGGGACGCGGACTGGGCGATTGCCGGAGCTACGCCAGCCAGGCCGATCAGGAACGCCATGCTCAGATGGAGCATGGGGAGCCTGCTTGTTTCAGGGATGTTCATTCCTGCCGCCTGGGGAGAGATGTCCGGCTTTGCTTCCTCGTTGGACGCGTGGGAGGTGTCCAAGATTGTGGGAGAAATCATATCAACGATGCTGGCGCGCGTCGATGTGGAAGATGATGGCCTGCGAGGCGGCTATGGGTTGCGTGTTTCGGAGAGCGCTGTGGAGGGGGATAGCTTGCCCGCCAGCGTGATGTCCATGTCCACTTGCTTGTTCACGTGGATGAGGAAGGTGCTGGGATCCTTGATGCCCCACTGCACGTAGGGAATGGCGAAGTGCGTCTTTGCGACGCAGTTTCCGCCTTCGATATGGATCTGCATGGGGAGCGTGATCTCGTGCGGCGTGCCGTGGAGGGTGAAGGTGCCTTCCACCTGGATGGTCGAGTCTCCGGCGGGCGCGATGGCTCCGGTGTAGCTTCTGGGGCTGAAGGTGGCGACGGCGAACTGCTGCGCCTGCAGATAGTCGTTGGCCATGCGGCGGTCGCGGATGCCGTCGCCGCTGCTGCCGCTGGCTGCGGCAACGACGAGGAGGCCGGACATGGGATGGGACTGCGGCGGCGTGGAGGAGGGGTCGAACTGGACGTTTCCGCTCTGCAGGTGGAAGGTTCCGTGGACGGTGTGGATGGTGTCGCTGAGGGTGAAGGCGACCTGGCTCTGAGCGGGGTCGGCGGTGAAGAGTTCGCTGTGGGCCATGTTCTGGGCCATGCAGGACGCAGCGCACAGGAACAGGGCCGACAGCATGGACAAGGACTTCGCAGTTCGCATCGTGCTTCTCCTCGCACCTCTTACCATTGCAGCAGCAGGAATTCCGAGCAGAAGCCGGGGCCCATGGCGGAGAGGACGCTGTAGGAGCCGACTGGCTGGCGGTTCTCGCGCAGCGTTTCTTCCAGGATCATCAGCACGGATGCCGACGACAGATTTCCGATGTTGTTGAGGCTGTTCCAGGAGGCTTTCAGGGCGTCCGGGGGCAGCTCCAGCGTTGTCTCGATGGCCTGGAGGACCTTCGGGCCGCCGGTGTGGACGATCCAGCTTGCGATGTCGGAGCGGGTGAGGCTGTGGTCGGCGAGAAAGGCGTCCATGTCGCCGCGCAGGTTGGCCTTGATGACCTCGGGGACGTTGGGCGAGAGGAGGATGCGGAAGCCGTCCTCGGAGATGTCCCAGCCCATGGTGTCTTCCGTGCCGGGGTAGAAGACGGAGCGTGTGTCGATGATCCGAAGAGCAGAGCCGGGAAGGTTCATGCCCTCCTGGGGAGTCTTGTCTCCGGCGAGGATGACGGCTGCGGCTCCGTCGCCGAAGAGCCCGGTGGCGATCATGTTGGCGGTGGAGGCGTCTCCGAATTGCCAGTTGAGCGAGCAGAGTTCGACGGACAGAAGGACGGCGTACTGCTTTGGGAAGGCGCGCACATAGTCGGCAGCGCGGGCCAGTCCAGCCGCTCCAGCGACGCAGCCCAGGCCGAAGATGGGAATGCGCTTGATGTTGCGGGAGAGGCCGAGCGTGTTCACCAGGCGCGCATCGACGGAGGGGTTGGCAATGCCGGTGACGGAGACGAAGAAGATGGCGCCGAGGTCCTCCATCGCGAGCCCTGCGGCGGCGACGGCCTTGCGCACGGCTTCGCCGCCAAACTCGACGGCGGCCTCGATCCAGCGCGTATTGGCGTCGCCGAAGCCGGTCATCTTTTCGTAGTGGTCGATGTCCAGCGTGAGGTGGCGATTGGAGACGCCGCAATTGGCGTGGAGACGCTGGAGCAGGGCGGGCCTGGGCAGTTGATCGGCCCAGATGCGTGTGAGAGCGGCGGTGATTTCCTGCTGCGAGTACGTCCTGGGGGGCAATGCGCTGGCTACGGAGAGAATCTTCATCGTTCGGTACGGCTTCCTCGTTCGGTTGAATGCATTTGCATTCCTGGTTTCTCGGATGCTGCCAGTGGGTCATGGCAGCGGCGACTTTGTTCCTGCTTTGATGGCAGCGAAAGCCCTGGAACCTGCCTGCGAACCGCATTCCGAAGAGCTTTTGCGCGGAATGCGTGAAAAACAAGGACAAAATACAAAGATCCTTCACTGCGTTCAGGACGGCGACCTGCAACCTGGGAAGCCCAGCGCCCTGGAAGCCCTGTGGCTTCGGGAACCCTGTGGCTCCGGGCTAGTTCGACGGGCTCCTCAGGCGGACAGGGCGCGTTTTCCGAGGGCGATGGCGTCGGACCAGAACGCGCTGGACGAGTGCATCGAGTCGATCACGCCGGTGATGGAGTCGACAAAGCGCGCGATCTGCTCCTCGGAGACGATCAGCGGCGGAGCGACCTTGAGCACCATGAAGTTGTTGCCGCAGATCTGCGTCAGGATGTTCTTGTCTTTGAACATGCGCATGACGACCATCTGGCCGAACAGGCCCGGGTGGATGGCCTTGAACGCCTCGAAGGAGAGGCGCATGGAGAGGCTGCGCGGCGTCTGGAAGGCGATGCCGCAGAGCAGGCCTTCTCCGCGGACCTCCTTGACCATTTCGTAGGGCGCGAGAGCCGCGGCCAGGCGCGCTCGCAGGTCGTGGCCAACTCGGTCGCCCCGCTCGGCGAGCCGCTCTTCGTCGAGCACCTGCAGGGTGGCAAGGCCGGCGCGCATGGCCAGCGTGTTTTCGCTGAAGGTGGAGGTGTGGATGAAGGCGCGGCGCAGCGAGTGGTAGACGGACTTGTAGATGGCATCGGTCATGAGCACGGCAGCGCAGGGGATGAGGCCGCCGCTGAGCGCCTTGGCCATCACGATCATGTCCGGCTGCACGCCGTAGCGATGCGCTGCGAGGAAGGTTCCGGTGCGGCCCATTCCGGTCTGCACCTCGTCCAGCACGAA
>JAJZHR010000437.1 GCA_021810815.1 Acidobacteriota bacterium
CTTCTCCGGCGAGGCGGGCGGGAGCTGCGACCAGAACGAGGTTGCGCATCTCCGGCGTGTGGTTCTCCAGGTCGAAGACTACGCGGACGGATTCCTGGCGGGCGTCAACATAGGCGTTGAGGAGATCGACGAGGCGCTGCTTTTCTTCGAGGGCGCTCATCATCTGGCGCAATTGCTCTCGGCTGCCCTCGCTGGACATCAGGTTGGAGACGCCCTCGATGTAGATGGTCTGTCCTGCGGCGCCCTCGACAATGGCCTTGCGCCAGAGCTGCTCGACAGACTCCATGATTTGAGCGTATTCGCTGCGTTCGCGCTCGATGCGGCGGGCCAGCTCGGCGCGGATGCGCTCCATGCTCCATCCGTGGAAGTTCTCGTTGAGGAAGCGGGCAGCGGTCTCAAGCTCGACCATCGACAGGTCGCGGTCGAGGGTGAGAACGCGGTCGCGCACCAGTCCGGATTTTGTGACCACGACAGCCAGCACCTTCGCCGTCGCCAGCCGGGAAAAGTGGACATGCTCCAGAGCGTCGTTGCCGGGAGCGGAGGCGATGGCGATGCCAACGCCGCTGGAAAGCAGCGCCAGGACGTGGGAGGTGCGCTCCAGGAACTCGGGCGCGCTGTTGACGCCGACGAAGCTGTCGTCGATCTGGTCGCGGGACTGGCGGGAAAGGTTCGCAGGGGCGATGCGGGAACGCCCGCTCAACTGCTCAACGTAGTAGCGGAAGGCGCGGGCGGTGGGGACGCGTCCGGCAGAGGTGTGCGGCTGCTCCAGCAGGCCAGCTTCGGCGAGGTCGGCCATGACGTTGCGGATGGTGGCCGCGCTGAGGCTCATGCCGCTGAGAGGATCGGGCCTGCCGGGAACGCCACCCTGCTCCTGCAAGCGGGCAAGGGTCTGCGACCCAACCGGCTCGCCAGTGGCGACATAGATTTCAATCACCGCCGTCAGGATGGCGCGTTCGCGGGGACTGATGCGGACATCGTTCATCTCGCCCTCACGTCTACAAGTTTAAGAAAGCTCCAAATGCAGTGTCAATAAGGCTGACAAAGACGTTTACCGCGGATTTCACGGAGAAAGCGCGGATTTGTTCTTTCGCTTTTGCTGTTTTGGCTGGCTCTTCTATCCCTTGTATTTTCTATTTCTTCTTTCTATTTTTCTTTCTTGTCTGGCTCTATTCTTTGGTTCGCTTCGCCAGTGATTTTCGCTTGATTCGTTTTGAAATCCGCGAAATCCGTGGTTGCTTTTCCTTGTAGACGCAGCTACAGAATTTCCAGCACGTTTTCGGATTTTGCGGACTGGGCCTGTGCGGACTCTGCTACGAGGCGCGCAACGGTGAAGAACTGTTTGGCTTTCTCGGACTCTGCGCCGCCGAGGGCGATGGGTAGGCCGGTGTCGCCGCCGGCGCGAATGTCGGGGTCGAGTTCTACGGAGCCGAGGAAGGGGACGCTGAACTGCTTCGCGGTGCGCTCTGCGCCGCCCCTGGAAAAGATGTCGATGACTTCGTGGCAGTGCGGGCAGGTGAAGTGGCTCATGTTCTCTACGATGCCGAGCACGGGGACGTTGACCTGATGGAACATTTCGAGCGCCTTGCGAGCATCCTGCAGGGCTACGTCGGAGGGCGTGGAGACGACGACAGCGCCGGTGAGGGGGACGGTCTGGAAGAGGGAGATGACGACGTCGCCGGTGCCGGGGGGCAGATCGACGAGGAGGAAGTCGAGATCTCCCCACTCCACCTGTTGCAGGAACTGGCGGATGATCTGGTGGAGCATGGGGCCGCGCATGACCATGGGCTTGTCGCCGGGAGAGATGAGGCCGACGGAGATGAACTTGACGCCATGGGCCGTCAGCGGCTCGATGCGGTTGTCGGCGAGGATGGTGGGCTGGCGATTGGCTCCAAGCATGAGGGGGACGTTGGGGCCGTAGATGTCCGCGTCGATGAGGCCGACCCTGTAGCCGAGCTTGACGAGAGCGACGGCGAGGTTGACGGAGACGGTGGTTTTTCCCACACCGCCCTTGCCTGATCCGATCGCGACGACATTGGCGACGCCGGGAAGCGGCTGCGGCCCTTGTCCCTGTGGTGCTTGTCCCATGTGACCCATCTTTTCTGCTCCTGTAAGGCTTTTTGAGGCTTTTGGAATGTTTCCTGTTGGTGTGTCTCTATTCTCTCAGTTGGCGGACGCCTGCGCCACGGGCGGCTGCAAGTGTGGTCGCCGTGATGGTGCCAGCTTGCCTCTTGCCTAAGGACGCCAGCCAGTGGCGTGGCCTTTTTCCGCCTCGCGCCTGCGCTGTCTTTCGGCGGAGCGCAAGTCTCTGCGTCGGCCTGCGTCTTCGTAGCGGCGCTTCTGGTCGTCTGTCTCCGGGGTGATGGGAGGGACGGAGATGCGCTCTCCGGTGGGGCCGACGGCGACAAAGGTGAGATAGGCGGAGGAGACGTGGCGGACTTCGCCGGTGGAGATGTCCTCGACCATTGCTTTTACGCCGACTTCCATGGAGGTGCGGAAGACGCGGTTGACGGAGGACTTGAGAATGAGGAGGTTGCCGACGTGGACGGGAGCGATGAAGTCGAGGTGGTCCATGGCGGCGGTGACGGTGTTGGAGCGTGCGTGGCGCGATGCGGCCATCGCTCCGACGAGGTCGATGAACTGCATGAGGCGTCCACCGAAGAGGCTGCCGAGGCCATTGGCGTCTGAGGGGAAGATGATTTCGCTGCGCTCGGACTGCGAGTCGGAGACGGTGCGTCGCTGCTGTGTTTCGTCGGGTAGGGCCATAGACTTCAGTTTCATGGGAGCGGGGCAATTGCGCAATGCCCGCAGCTTGTGATCGGGTAGCCCGTGATCGGTGGCGGCTTGCAATCGGGGCCCGGGCAAGGAAAGATAGAGCGCATGGATAAGATTGCTGCCCTCACAGAGATACTGCTCGCCGATCCCGGCAACGCGTTCGCGCGCTATGGACTTGCGATGGAGCATGCAGCGGCGGGGAGGATGGACCCGGCTGTGGCGGAGTTTGACACGCTGCTGCAGCATCATCCGGACTACGCGGCGGGGTATTTCATGG
>JAJZHR010000438.1 GCA_021810815.1 Acidobacteriota bacterium
AAGTGTCATGAAGAGGAGTCGTTCGCTCTGCTTCCATCGCATCTGGATCTGCGTCCTACGCATAGAACTCGAAAAGGCCATCGAGCTTCCTCTCTCCCAAAAACTCAACTCTTCGGGGCCAGGACGTAGCGATCAGTCATGCATTTTCGAGGATCTTTGTGCCATCAAAACAAGGTCTACCTTCTATCCGCGCGGGTCTCTCTGCGGATGCTTTGCGCAATCTGTTCCCATTCTCGTCAGAGTTTGACCCTGTCTTCAAGAAGGTACTCCTCTATGTGCTTGGCAACCCAGGGAGTCTGATTCGCTCCCAGTTGGCCTTTGCCGTGGCCGTGGAATACGGTGTGGAGGTAGAGCGCGCCGAAAAGCTGGCCGTCGCGCTGGAGTACTTTCATACCGCCTCGCTCCTGTTCGATGACATGCCTTGCATGGACAACGCGCAGAAACGGCGCGGCGTTACCTGTGCACACCTCCAGTTCGGCGAAGAGAACGCCATCCTTGCGGCATTGGCGTTGATCAACCGCGCCTACGCTCTGGTGTGGCAATCCGTGGCTGGGTGCCCTCCGGGCACACAGCCTCAGGTGCTGGACTATATCGAACGCTGCCTCGGTGCGGAAGGACTCCTGAACGGGCAGAGCCTCGACCTTCATTATTCTGCCCTTCCGCGCAGTAAGGAAACTACCCAGGCGATCGCCCGCCAGAAGACGGCTGCGCTCATCCGGATGACGCTGGTGCTGCCTGCCATGCTGGGAGGAGCGCGCACCAGCGAGATTCAATGGATGGAGCGAATATCCATGTTCTGGGGTCTGGGTTACCAGATTCTTGACGATCTCAAGGACCGCCTCCAGGACGCAACGCAGACAGGAAAGACAGCGGCACGCGACGGGCAACTTGGTCGGCCCAACCTCGTCGAAGTCATTGGCGTGGAAGGTGCGATCATGCGGTTTACGCGCCTCATGGATCTCGGTAACACGGCGCTGCGGCGGCTGCTCGCGCTAAGGCCGGGACTGGAGTTCATGCAGCAACTCGGAGAGCAACTGGAGGATGAACTGGATCGCGTAGCATGCAACGACTGCCCGCCCGTCGGAGCCACTGCGGCATGATCTTTCTGAAACTGATTGTCACAAACCTTCTCCGCCATCGCGTCCGCTCCCTGATCAGCATAGCCGGCGTGGCATTCAGCGTGGCCGCGATGATAACGGTGGTCTCCATCCTGCAGGGTGCAATCGGAATGTTCTCAAACATTCTGTCGAACGACAGCCAGATCATCGTCTTTGAGCGCGATGTCTCAGACCTGTTCTTCAGCAACGTCCCGGTCTCTGCCGCCGGAGAGATCGCCTCCTGGCCGATTGTCGCGCATGCGAACCCCGTGCTCTTCGGAGTGGTTGCCAGCGCAGGACATCCCATCATCACCTGCTTCGGCGTTGACGCGAGCGACGCCCGCATTCAGAAAGCGACCTGGCTTCAGGGAGAACGCGGCACCTTCGCGCAGAAGCCGAATGAGGTCGTCCTGGGCAGCCGCGCGGCACAGTTTCTTTCCGCCCGGGTTGGGGAGAATGTGCAGTTGGGCCATTCCACCTTTCGCGTGATGGGAGTCGTCAAGACAGAAAACGGATTTGAAAACGGCGGCGTATTCATGCCCCTGACCACTGCGCAATCCTTCTTTCACAAGGAAGGAACCTCTTCCGTGGCTACAGTAAAGCTGCGCAGGCGGAACGATGCGGCCGCGTTCAAACGAATGGTCGAGGCAAGGTATCCGGATCTGACCGCCCTCGAAGATACAGAGTTCACGCGGTCTTATTCCCAGTTCAGGATTCTGAAAGCCACCGCGTGGGCGGTAGGCGGCTGCGGCCTGTTGCTTGGCGGGCTCGGCGTAGCTAACACCATGATCATGTCTGTCTTCACTCGCATTCGTGAGATCGCCATCCTGCGCGTCAACGGATTTTCGTGCCTTCAGATCGGCGCGGTGGTCTTTGGCGAGGCCGCAGGAGTTTCCGTCTTCGGCGCGGCCGTCGGACTGCTGGTCGGCGCTGGGGTTCTCAAAGCGCTCAAGATGATTCCCGCGCTGGACGGATACATCGATCCGTCGCTGCACCCTCTGCTGATGCTCGTTGTGCTCCTGCTGGCGCTCTTTACCGGACTTGCAGGCACACTCTACCCCGCGTTCTACGCCATGCGCGTCCGCGCTGTGGAGGCGCTGCGTTTCGAATGAGTCTATCTCCGCCGAACAACGGACAGCGCGCAATCGCCGTACGCGCATTGGATCTCTGGAAGAGCTACGACGATGGCGCGGTAACGGTTCTTCAAGGTATCGACCTGGAATGCTTCGAAGGTCGCTCGGTGGCCCTTTGCGGACCGTCGGGCTGCGGCAAGAGCACGCTCCTGCATCTGATCGCTGGCCTGGATCAGCCGGATCGCGGCCGCGTGTGGGTGAACGGGAGCGAACTCGATCGACGCCGCAACCTGCTGAACCTGCTCCGGCATGAGATTGGCATCGTCTTTCAGTTGCACAACCTCATCCCTGACTTGACGCTCGAAGAAAACTGCCTGATTCCGGCCGTTGCCGCAGGCACAAATCCGCACGCGGCAAGGCAGAGGCTGGGCGAGCTTGCGGAACGCACCGGACTGCACAAGCGCTTGAAGCACCGCGTCCAGAAGCTCTCAGGCGGCGAGCGGCAGCGCACCGCGTTGTGTCGCGCGCTCATGAACCGGCCGAAGATCCTGCTTGCGGATGAGCCCACCGGTTCGCTGGATGAACGCACTGGCGGCATGGTCTTTGATCTCCTGCTGGAGTTGGTGAACGCTGAAGGCGTAACCCTGCTGATGTCCACGCACGATCGGGCTCTGGCCAGCCGCTGCGATCGGATTGTGGAGATGCACGATGGAAGAGCCAATGAGACTGTCTGCGTTCTCTGAAGAGGCGCAAAGCGGAATCGCTCCCAATCCGGTCGCTCAGGCGGCGTGGCACGGTCTGATGTGGCTCGTCGTCGCCAACACCGTTGGCGTCATGCTCGCCGCACTTTTGCTCTTTCCAAGCCTCAATGGAG
>JAJZHR010000439.1 GCA_021810815.1 Acidobacteriota bacterium
TCCGATCTCCCACTACCGATAGAGGCCCTATCCAGCGATCACAGGATTGGTGAGGATTCCAATGCCCTCGATTTCAATGGTCATGGTTTCGCCAGGGAGTATCCAGCGCTTCGGCGTACGGCCGAGGCCCACGCCGGATGGCGTGCCTGTGCTGATGACGTCGCCGGGTTCAAGCGTGACGATGCTGGACAAGTAGCTGATGAGGTCGGGCGCCTTGAAGATGAGTTCGCGGGTGTTGGAGTGCTGGAGCGTCTCTCCACCGATGCTGAGCTTGATATCCAGCGCATGCGGGTCTGCGATCTCGTCCTTGCCGACGATGGCCGGGCCCATGGGGGCGAAGGTGTCGAAGCTCTTGCCGAGACTCCACTGCGAAGTGGAGAGTTGCACGTCGCGCGCGCTCACATCGTTGAGAATGGTGTATCCGAAGACGTATTCCTTCCAGTCGGCGGCGGCGGCGCGCTTGCACGTCTTGCCGATGACAATCGCCATTTCGGCCTCGTAGTCCGGCTGCTGCGTCATCTTCGGGATGATGACGCTCGCTCCGTGGCCGATGATCGCGTTCGAGAACTTGGTGAAGACAGCGGGAACCTTCGGCAGTTCCATCGCGGACTCAACCGCGTGGTCGCGATAGTTGAGGCCGACGCAGAGAATTTTCCCCGGCCGCGGGAGCGGAGCGAGCAATTGAACGCTGGCCAGCGGGAGCAGTTCCCGGGCTTCCGCGGAAGCCGCAGCGGAGTCGGCTGCGGTCCATGCTTCTTCGCCCGCTGCGATGAACTCAAGCGCGGAGCCATAGCCCAGGCGGTCCAGCGGATAAATAGCGTTGTAGTCCGCGCGAAGGATGCCGGGGGTCTGCTTGCCGTTCTTGGAGAAGGTGATAAGACGCATTGGAAAATTGGCTCCGTGGATCGGGTGATGGGGAGAGGCTGGCGCGTTCGTGGCAAGCGCTCCAGCGGGGGGAAACAGGCCGGGAAAACGCGAGATCCTTCACTTCGTTCCGGATGACAACGCTTGAAAGAACGAAGCCGCTGGCATATCCAGCTTACGCGATTACGACGTCCCGACTTATGAGGTTTCGGCCCATTCAGAGCCGCTTGGGAATGCGAAGCGCCGCAGTGTGTCCGGGAAGATTTCGATGCTGTATCCGGGCTTCTCCGGAAGCAGGTAGCGGCCGTTGCGGATGCGCACGGGATCGAGAAAATGCTCGTGCAAGTGCCCCACATACTCGGTGACGCGATTCTCCAACATGCCGGAGACGCAGATGTAATCGAAGGCGGAGAGGTGCTGCACATACTCGCAAAGGCCGACGCCGCCGGCATGCGGGCAGACAGGAATGCCGAACTTCGCTGCCATCAGAATGACGGCAAGGTTCTCGTTGACGCCAGCCAGGCGGCAACTGTCGATCTGGCAGACGTCGATAGCACCGGCCTGCATCAACTGTTTGAACATGACGCGGTTCTGGCAGTGCTCGCCGGTGGCGATGCGGATGGGCGAGACCTCGCGACGGATTCTTGCGTGGCCCAGAATATCGTCCGGGCTGGTCGGCTCCTCCATCCACCACGGCTGAAATTCAGCGAAAGCGCGAGTGCGGACGATGGCTTCGTCCACATCCCAGCGCTGATTCGCGTCGAGCATCAGCTTGTTCTGGTAGCCAATCTCTTCGCGCACCAGCCGCGCGCGGCGCAGGTCGTCCTGAGCATCGCCGCCCACCTTGAGTTTGAAGTGCGTCCACCCCTCGGCCAGCGCGGTCCTGCAAAGCTCGCGAATCTGGGGCTCGGTGTATCCGTACCACCCGACGGAGGTGGTGTAGGCGGGGTAGCCCTCTAGCTGCAACTCTTTGGCTCGCGCGGCGCGACCGGGCTCCTGCGCACGCAGAAGATCGAGAGCCTCGGCAGGCGTCAGAGCATCCGTGATGTATTGGAAGTCGATGCAGCGGACGATCTGCTCCGATGGCATATCGGCGAGCAGCTTCCACACCGGCTTGCCCTCGGAGCGGGCATACAGATCCCACACGGCGTTGATGAGCGCGGCCGTCGCCAGGTGGATGACGCCCTTCTCCGGGCCCAGCCAGCGGAACTGCGTATCGCCGGTGAGCTGGCGGCTGAATGCGGCGAGGTCGTCTGTGATGGAGGATAGCGTGCGGCCCACGACGAACTGGAACAGGTACTCCAGCGCGGCGACGCAAAGCTCCGTGCCGCGCCCCAGCGTGAAGGTGAGCCCGTGTCCGGTGTGGCCGGAGTCCGTCTCAAGAATGCAGTAGGCGGCCGAATAGTCGGGGTCCTTGTTGACTGCGTCCGAGCCGATGTTGTGCTTCGAGGTGGGAAAGCGCAGATCGATTGCGCGCGCTCCAGTGATTCTGATTTCAGCCACAGTGAACTGGTCCTTTCAACCATTCTTGACAGTCTGCTGCGGAGAGATTCCGCGTGCTCCAGAATTGTACATGCCATTGCACATGATGGGTTATACCTTTCACATGTTGACTTTGGATGGCTCGCGGGGGGAAAGGGCGGCGTAGCCGGGGATAGGGGTTTCGTAGTATTGTTTGGATTTCATATTTAAGGATGGTTCGCTTCCTAGGGAGGCTTAACACAGATCGAACCGCGGATTGCACGGATTTGAGCGGTCCCGTTCATCGCGTTAGAGCTGCGATGAATGGGACGCCGGGATTTTGGCAACAACGGCGAGGGCAAGGGCGAGAGAAGCAGGGTGCGCCCAAGGTCCAAGTGCAACAGCGCATCTTCAAGAGCATCTATGAGATATCGGAAGAAGCCATGGAAAAGATGGAAAACGAAGAGCGTTTCCCACTTTCCCACGGCACGACTGCGGCGATCTCTATGAATTCATTCAATACATTTGTTGCACTTGGATTCTGAGTCCAAGCAGATTCCTCCGCTTCGCTGCGGAATGACAACCAAAAGAGCGGGCAACGGCAGACGATTCAGTCCACGCTGAGGGTGGAGAGGGTTACGATTTCGCCGGGGAGGATGGTGAGGCTGGAGAGCGATGGCGGTGCGGGGGCGGCGGCGTTTTGGGAGTAGGGGT
>JAJZHR010000440.1 GCA_021810815.1 Acidobacteriota bacterium
ATAGATGGCCTCATTCGCTGCGGCAATCGCCTGCTCCAATGCCGCCGGCACTGCAAAACTCTCTGCGTCGTGCCCCGCGCCATCGGTCAGTCGAAGCACCTCATCCACGGCCAGCGAACTCGCTATCTCACCCGCCGCCGCTCCACCCATGCCGTCGCATACGACATACACGCCATCTTCGTCGGAGTAGCCAAATGCGTCTTCATTCGAAGGCCGCTTCCGCCCCCTGTCCGTGATCGCTGAAGCCATATAGTGGACGACTGCCGTGGCCACGATGAATGCCCCCATCCATCAGTCTACACAGGAGTTTGCAATGCGCCAGCGAATTTTTCCTCTGCGTCAATGAGCCGCGACAGGCGGCGCAGTTCCGCTCCCGCCCACGTCATACACCTGAATCAGCCCCGCATCCAGCACCGCTAACCGCTTCCCTGAAGGCGAAATCGCCACGTTGCCGCCGCCGTCCAGCACAGGGCTCGCGGGAACCCGCGCCACGACCTTTCCAGTCGACGTATCGTAGACCTCCACCAACTGCCCCAGCACGTCCTCAAAGCTGAGCGGAGAAAACGCATCAATCGGGTGCGTCACAAACAGCGTCTCCCTCGCCATCCGCGATCCCTCCGGCGACATCACCAGAATCGGCCACACCTGGTTCGGAGCGGTAGGGGCCTCCCACAATCTACGCCCGTCTATCCCCAGAGCCACCAGCCGCCGTGTGCCATCGGGATTGCATGCGGTCGCCACGAGCCGCTTTTGCGTCACGAAGTCGATCCGCAGGTCGCAGGTCGAGTCCACCCGTCCCATCGACTGGGTTCCCCCTGCGAATTGGTTCAGATCGAGACGCCACTGCCGCAGATTGGCTTGCTTGGTCTCCACATACCCCGCCGCATTAATGGGCAGATACACAGGGTTGTGCACCCGGCTCACCAGAATCACCTGCCCGCTTGCCCGCTGCAGCACGCGCAGCACGATCTCCGGCGCTCCCGACTCAGCAGGAGCGTTGGCCTCTTCCGGCTGCTTGCCTGCACCCGTCGATTCATTGGCCGGCGACGGAGGCTCGTGCGAATCCGTGACCAGATACTGCTGCTCCGGGTCCATCTCCATCCACAGCAGCGGACCGGGGAAATGCAGCAGAGGCTTCAACTCGAGCGACGCATCGCCAACCTTCAGGTCATTTTCGTCGCGCAACAAAAAATGCCCGTCCTTCAGCATCCAGAGATAGCGGGCATGATCGTGCAGCGTCCACACCGCCTCGCTCTCCACCCTGCCCGATGGCAGATCCAGCACCACCGCGCGAATCTGGCGCTCCTCTCCGTCAGAGTTCGAAGACCGATGGATCAGGCCCGGCGCTCGGAACGAGAACAGCAGCCGGTTCTCATCCAGAAAATCCAGCGAGACCAGGCTCTGCCGCTGCCCCTGAAAATAGGCCCCCGGCGGATAAAAACCGAGCGGCTCCACTCCGACCGTCATCTCCGGCCGTTCGCTGGCCAGCATCCACGGCCGCTTTTCCGGCTCCGGCTGCTGCGGCTGCTTCTTGTCTTTGAGTCCGCCAGCGCCTCTCAGCGGCACACAAAAGAGAGCTGCCATCCACGCCAATACCAGGCCCGCGCGCCAGCTCTTTGGATTCTTCACAAGCCCCACTCTCATCGGTCTCCATTCTCTCCGATGCGAGTCACTTTCCGCATCTCTCAGGCGGCGCGCCGGTCTATGCGAAAGTAGAGGCAGGCCATGCACTCTTCGTACACATCGAGCACCCGCATCCGAATTCTCGGCTACGGCGCCTGCGCCCTCGCCGGCTGCCTCTGGGGCACCGGCTTCTACTTCGGCCGCCTCGCTCTCAACGAGATGAGCGTCGAGTCCATGGTGCTGTATCGGTTTCTGTTCGCCTGCCTCGGCATGCTCCCCGTCGCGCTCGTTCACCGCGTCCGCCTCACCGCGCACGAAACCCGCATCCTGCTGCTCTCCGCATTCTTTGGCGTCCCCGTTCAATTCCTCATCCAGTTCCACGGTCTTGCGCTCACCACCGTCAGCCACGCCTCTCTCATGGTTGGTTCGATGCCGGTTTTGCTCGGCGTCGCCGCGGCTCTTTTCGCCGGCGAGCGCCTCGACCTCATCGGCTGGCTGGCCCTCGTTGCCTCCACCGTCGGCGCCACCCTCATCGTGCTCGGCGGCCATCGCGGAGCGGCCACGCACGGCCAGCCTTCGCTCACCGGCGATCTGCTCGTGGTGCTCTCGCTCTGCACCGCGCTCGCCTGGATTCTGCTCAGCAAGAAGCTCATGCATTCCCACAGCCCACCGGTTGTCACGGCCTACACCATCCTCTCCGGCGCTGTCATGCTCGCCGCCTGGATTCTCGGGCCGTGTCTTCTCAACCCCTGGCGCGCCGTGCCCCATCCGTGGCCCGCCTTCGCACACGTCAGCGCGGTCGCATGGACGGCGCTCGCCATCAGCGGACTCGCCTGCACCGCGACCACAACGCTTTTGTGGAACTGGGGAATTCATCATGTGCCCGCGTCCCGCGCCGGCGTCTTCCTCAACATCGAGCCCGCCCTCGGCTCCTACCTCGGGGTCAGGCTTCTCGGCGAGCACCTCGGGCCGCATGCCTTCGCCGGCGGTGCGCTCATTCTCGGCGCGGCCATCGTGCTCACCACGCGCGGCCACGAGCCCCAGCCGGAAGTCATCCTCGAATAGTGCCCCAGGGCCAGCCCGCTCATTCCATTCGCATCATTGCCGATAACTCTACTGCCGCTGCCACGGCAGGAGTAAGACATTGCCCCTCATTGCATGGAACGATTCTCTGTCAGTCGGAGTGACAACCATCGACGCGCAGCACAGAAAGCTCGTGGATACTCTCAATCAGCTCCATGACGCCATGCTTTCCGGTCAGGCAAGGCAACTCACCGGTTCCATCCTGGAACGCCTGCTGCAATACACGCGGGAACACTTCTCCGCGGAGGAGGCCATGATGGCTGCCGCGGGGTATCCCGGCCTCGCCGAACACAGGCTCCGCCACGCCGATCTCACCC
>JAJZHR010000441.1 GCA_021810815.1 Acidobacteriota bacterium
CTCACAGGCGAAGAAGTCCCATACGCATCCGCCGTCGTCATCGAGAAGTACGAAGAGCCGCCGCCTGCCGCAGCCAAACCAAAGGCCAACGCGAAGCTGCCGGTGACGAAAATTTCTGCCGCGATTTTCTGCGAGCGCACCGGTCAAAAAGCGATCCTCATCGGCAAGGGCGGCGAGATGCTGAAGAAGATCGGCACCGCAGCTCGCAAGGAAATCGAGTCCCTGCTGGGCACGCGCGTCTTCCTGGAACTCTTCGTCAAGGTGCAGCCAGACTGGCGCAGCTCGCGCGGATTTGTCGATGACCTGGATTGGCGCAAGCAACTGGAAGATCTTGCCGCGAAGCAAGCTTCAGCCGAGAAGCACTGAAAGCGGTTGGAGAAATAGGTATCTTCTTGCCGCACGCTTCCACCTTCGCCGTGCGCGCAGCGCCTATTCCTTCACGCTGATGTTCAGCGCCTTCATCTTGCGGTAGAGGTGGCTGCGCTCCAGGCCCAGCGCCTCTGAGGTGCGGCTTACATTCCCGTTGCATTCGTCCAGCTTCTTCAGGATGTAGTCGCGCTCATAGGCCTCCCGCGCCTGTTGCAGCGTGGAGAACTCCTCGCCCTTGCGCCCATTGGTGCCGCGCACGCCCTCGCGTCCGCCCTCGCGGTACACCAGCATCGGCAGGTGTTTGCGCTCGATGCGCGTCACCTTGGGATTCAGGATCAGCACCCGCTCCACCAGGTTGCGCAGCTCGCGCACGTTGCCCGGCCACTGGTATTGCTTCAGCGCAGCGAGAGCGTCCTCTGCGATCTCCACGCGAGGCCGGCCATACTGCCGCCCGAACTCCTCCAGAAATTCGCGCACCAGCAGCGGCAGATCCTCCTTGCGATCGCGCAGCGGAGGAACGAAGAACGGAATCACATTGAGCCGGTAGAAAAAGTCCTCGCGGAAATTGCCTCGCGCAATCTCCTCTTCCAAATCCTTGTTGGTGGCCGCGATCACGCGCACATCCACGTGCACCGTCTGCGTCGCTCCCAGCGGCGTGAAGCGCTGCTCATCCAGAGCGCGCAGCACCTTGGCCTGCGTCTTCAGGCTCATATCGCCCACTTCATCCAGAAAGAGCGTCCCTCCATCCGCGCGCTCGAAGGTGCCGCGTTTCTCCGGCGGCCCACCCGGCACCGCGCTGTGTCGATAGCCGAAGAGTTCGCTCTCGATGTAGTCCTCCGGGATGGCGGCGCAGTTCAGTTCGACGAATACGCGGTCGCTGCGAAGGCTCTCCGCATGCATGGCGCGCGCGATCAGCTCCTTTCCGGTGCCGGACTCGCCATAGATCAGCACGCGACCGTTGGTCGGCGCCATCAGCTTGATCTGCTGCCGCAGCGCCTTCATCGGAACGCTGGTGCCGGTGACGGTGCTCTTCACCGTGAGCTGCCGCTTGAACTCCTGATTCTCCAGCCGCATCTGCCGCGCCTGAATCGCGTTCTTCAGCAGGATCAGCGTTCGGTCGAGGGAAAGGGGCTTCTCAAGAAAGTCGTACGCTCCCAGCTTCGTGGCCCGCACCGCGGACTCGATGGTCCCGTGGCCGGAGATGATGATGACCTCCGGCGTGTCTGCGGTCGCCGATGCGCGAATCTCCGCCAGCGTGTCGAGGCCATCGCGGTCCGGCAGCCAGATGTCCAGCAGCACGGCGTCGTACACCGCGTCGGCAAGCAGCTCCAGCGCCTCGTCGGCGGTGCTGGCCGTGGTCACGGCGTAGCCTTCCTCTTTCAGAATCGCCTCAAGAGATTCGCGGATGTCCGGTTCGTCGTCAACGATCAGCACATGGTTCATGCGCGGCCTCCATTGCCAAGCGAGCGCGCTGGTTCGTGCGCCTGAAACTTGCTCTGCTCGATCTCCGCGGATTGCATGGCGCTCCACTGCGGCTCGACGGACGACGCGCTGGCCACTGGAAGCTCGATCAGCAGCCGCGCTCCCGCAGGCTGGTTCTTCTCCGCGCGGATCGTCCCACCATGCTCCTGGACGATCTTCGCCGCGATGGCGAGGCCCAGTCCCGTGCCGCGCTGCCGCGTGCTGAAGTAGGGAAGGAAGAGGCGTTCGCGCATATCGTCCGTAATGCCGTGGCCCGTGTCCGCAATGGAAAGCTCCACCATATTGTTCTCCAGCCGGGATGTGGAGATGCGCAGCTCGCGCAGAAGGCTGTGCTGCATTGCCTCGGCGGCGTTGTCGATCAGGTTGGCGAGAGCGCGCTTCATCGCTCCGGGATCCGCCATCACCAGCGGAAGATCGTCGGCCAGATCGCTGAAGATGGCAATGTTCTGCAGACGTCCTTCGAAGAGCGCGAGCGACTGCTCCACAATGCGGTTCAGATCCGTCGGCTGCGGCCTGGACGCAGGAAATTCCGCAAGCGCGGCGAACTGGTCCACCAGAGCGCGAATGCTTTCCACCGAAGTCTTGATGGTCTCGCTGCACTTGCGGATGACGGCGGCGGAATCGCTGCGCTGCGCGTCCTCCGGCAGCAGCGCCAGATGCCGCGCAATGCGCTCTGCGGAGAGCGAAACGGGCGTCAGCGGATTTTTGATCTCATGCGCCACGCGGCGCGCAACCTCTTTCCAGGCGGCCTGCTTCTGCGCGCGCAGCAGCTCGGTCACGTCCTCCAGCACCAGCACATAGCCGGTCAGGACGCGCTCTCCCTGGTGTGTCTGCTCCAGCAGGGCGACGGTGGCCACCAGGTTGCGCGGCGCGGCGCTCATGGTATCGCCCAGGTCGCTCGACAGCGCAGCAGGGCCTGCCTGGGACGCCTCGCGGGTAGAGCGCGGGTGATTGCCCTGGCCGCCGCGCATCTCCAGCTCGCTGTTGGCGATGCCCATGCGATGGCTGCGGCGCACCAGGCGATCCAGCACCTCGCTCGCTTCCGGCGGAAAGACCCTCTCCAGCGGAAGTCCGATGAAGGGCTGCTGCCCTCCGGGGTCCATCAATTCGCTGAAGGCCCTGTTCGCATGAACGATGCGGCGCTCTGCGTTCAGCGTCACCACGCCGTTGG
>JAJZHR010000442.1 GCA_021810815.1 Acidobacteriota bacterium
GCGCCATCAGAAATAGCCCTCGCGTTTCTTCAGTTCCATCGATCCATCCTGGTCGTGGTCGATGATGCGGTTCGCGCGCTCTGAGTTCCGCATCTCCACCAGCTCGGCAATAATCTTCGGCACCGTATCCGCATCCGACCGAATCGCCCCGGTGCACGGACTGCAACCGAGCGAGCGCAGACGGCACTTCACCCATTGCTCTTCGCCAGGCAGACCCTTCACGAAGGGCTGCTCCAGCGGAATCAGGCTGTCGCCGCGCACCAGCATCTGCCGCTCTTTCGCCAGATACAGCGGCACAATCGGAATCTTTTCGAGGTGGATGTAGTGCCAGATGTCGAGCTCGGTCCAGTTCGACAATGGAAACACGCGGATGCTTTCTCCCTGCCCGATGCGGCCATTGAAAAGATTCCACAGTTCCGGCCGCTGATTCTTCGGGTCCCACTGCCCAGCACTGTCACGGAACGAGAAGATGCGCTCCTTTGCGCGCGACTTCTCTTCATCGCGCCGCGCCCCGCCAAATGCGGCGTCAAAGCCGTATGCGCGCAGGCCATCCAGCAGCGCCTGCGTCTTCAGAAATCCGCAGCACCGCTGCGTGCCCAGCTGCACGGGATTCGCGCCTTTGGCAATCGCATCCTCATTGCGCCACACAAGCAACTTCACGCCCAGCTCGGCAGTATATTGGTCGCGAAACTCGATCATCTCGCGGAACTTGAATCCCGTATCGACGTGCAACAGGGGAAACGGAATCGGCGCGGGATAGAACGCCTTCTGCGCCAGCCGCAGCATCACCGACGAGTCTTTACCGATGGAGTACAGCATCACCGGATTCTGAAACTCGGCGGCCACCTCGCGAATAATGTGGATGCTCTCTGCTTCGAGAAGCTGAATATGATTCAGCCGCTCCAGACTGGGCAGAGCAGCCTGGCTGCCGATGGCCGGCGTGGCCTCGCCGTTGTGACTTTGCCGGTTGATGTCCGCGAGCTGGGGTCGCTCGCCTGCGATCGCTGTCATGCAATCTCTCCGTTGAATTGTTTGAGGGGGAAAAGAAAAAACCCGCGTCAGCGAATTGGCTGCGCGGGCGTTCTGGGATAGGTCTGAGTCTTGAGCGGTCTTACTTTATCCCACAATCCGGCGCAGCACGCGACACCGCATGCAACAACAAACCGGAGTGAGACACAAACTCATGTCCCTACTGTACAGGCAGTTCACACTCAGGTCAATCCACACTACGGGCGCTGGTTGCGGACGGCTGAGGGGGAGCCGGGGAGTTCTGCGCCATCCAGCGGGCAATGGCGAGCGCATTCGTAAAGGTGGTTTCGAGGTGAATGCTGTAACCGAGCCGGTTTTTGGGGATAAAGCTGAGGCCGACCCGGTAGGTTCTGTCAGAGATGGGCCATTCGGGTCCGACATATTCGATCGACAAGTCACCGAGCTTTCCTCTCGGGACGACGGCGGTTTCAGGGTGGGCACGCTTCATGGTGATCCAGTTCCCAGTCACGGTGGCTGAGACAGTGATATTGGATTGCGCCAACACCACCGTGACGGGTATCTGGTCATCCCGCAGATAGCGTTCGTCCGATGTCCAAGGGTAACGTACTGCGTTGATTGTGACAGGGGACGAGAAATCGAGGGGAGGCATCTGTCCCTGCTGGACCATGGACGCGACTGCGGCGGGCAGGGTCACGTCGGAGAAGATGCGGACCCACTGCACGACTTGATTGGAGTCAAAGGTGGCCACCATGTTGACCGTTTGCCACTCGCGCAAGCTGCAGCCGGGGCAAAACTCCTTGCTATCCGACCTGGACATACGAGCCCAGTAGAGTGCTGGAACGCCGGGGTCTACGCGGAAGTCTCCATAGAGCTTTTCCACCTGCTGACTGGTGGTGGTGCCGACGACGGGCGCTGGCGGGGGCTGGATCTCTTTCAAATCGGGGGCCATTACGACGGGCTTGGCCTTGACTGACATCGAAAAGCATCCGCAGAGAAAAGGAGAGACAAGAAAGGAGAGGCAAAGCCAGCAAGAAAGCCCGCGTAAGTTCATGCGAACCTGCTTTTCCCGCAGGCTCGCGCATTGTGAGGCCCGGCTCGCGGCACAGCGGGAGCTATGATTATCCGCGAAGTGCGGCGGATTTTCTGTGATGTGCGCCGCAGTCTCTTGCGGGGGGGACCATGACGGGCCCACCGGGCCCGGTTGCCAGATTGGGGGGATGTACGGACGAAGTTGCCCATTTTCACCGGGCCCTAACCGAAGAAGGGACCTGGGCAGTTCAGCCGTTCAGGCCTGAGGCGCGGGAGCCTTGGGCGCGGTGGCCTGAGGCTGCGGCGGCGCAGCCGGCTTGGGCCTGGGCGCATCCTTTTTGGACGGGGCGAGGATGGCGTGGAGGATGGTGCCCTCCATGCGCGGCATGAACTCCACCAGTCCGGCCTCGCCGATGTCCTGGATGAGGCGGTTGATGATGTTGTAGCCGAGCTCGCGGTGGGCCATCTGGCGGCCGCGGAAGCGAAGACTGGCCTTGACCTTGTCGCCCTCGTGGAGGAAGCGGATGGCCTGATTCTTCTTGGTCTGGTAGTCGTGCTCGTCGACGGTGACGGAGAACTTGACTTCCTTGATAACGATGACCTTCTGCTTCTTGCGGGCGGCGCGCTCGCTCTTTTCCTTCTCGTAGAGGTAGCGGCCGTAGTCCTGGATGCGGCAGACCGGCGGGACGGCGTTGGGGGAGACTTCGACCAGATCGAGGCCGCGCTCGCGGGCGATTTTCAGGGCCTCAAAGGGCGGCAGAATGCCGAGCTGTTCGCCGTTTTCGTCGATGACGCGAATCTCGCGTGCGCGAATGCGGTCGTTGATGCGGATAAAGGACTTGGCCGAGCGTTTGTCGAGTGCGATGGTACTCCTCCGAGAATTCTGCGCGTGCCGAGGCGGCCCGAGGCCGGCATGTAAGGCTGGAGCGCAGATGCACCCTGAGTATAGCATCGGTGCGGTTTGGGCTGGGTGGTACGAGGGTACCTGGACTTAGGTCCT
>JAJZHR010000443.1 GCA_021810815.1 Acidobacteriota bacterium
GATGGAGTTCAACGTGTTGAACAGGAAGTGTGGGTTGATCTGGCGCTGGAGAGCGTCGAGGCGGGCTTCCATGAGAAGGCGGGCCTGCTCCTCGAGTTTGCGCTCGGTGCGGACCGCGTTCCATATCTTGAGCGGTATGCCGACCACCACGGGAGCGCAGGCGCAGATGGCGAGTTGCACGGCCCATGCGCCGGAATGCAGAGCGAAGATGCGCCGGGGATAGAGCGTGGCCAGCCAACTGAGGCCCAACTGCATGCCTACGATGAGCAACAGAAGGACAATCTGGGGATCGAAGCGGGGCCGGCGGAGATTGCGGCGAATCCAGCGGTAGATGCTCAGATCCACCAGCGGCGTGAATTCCCACACGTCCTCCGGGTCCGCGAACATGTAATAGATGCCACTCAGGGAAGCAATGGCGAGGTTCACCGGAAGGCTGAGGTATTCGCCATGCAGCATCGCCGGCAGGGCCAGGGCGGCGCCGCCAGCCAGGGCAGGCACTGGCCCCAGCAGGACGCCGAGAATCACAATGGTCTGAAAGGAAATATCGGCTGCCAGGAAGTTCGGCACCACGACGCGCGCCCACACGCCGAGAGTCAGCGGAATACAGATGAAGGCGAGGAGGCCGAGGGTCTGCATCGGGGTCCTGCTCGGCTTCAGGAGGAGGTCCTTGAAGGTGCGCGACCGCGCCAGCGCGCTGGAGACTGCGGCCGCAACGCCGAGTTCCACCAGCAGCGTTATGAGGATCAGCTTCGGCACGATCACGCTTCCACTGTACCGCACCCTTGCAGCGAGCGACCGCTACGCAGCGGTCCAGCAACGCCAGTTCCGCATCCAACCGCTGCGCGCGAGCATCCAATGGGCGCAAACGTATAATCCACCTATGCCCTTCGACAGCGTTCTGAAGATAGCCGACGCGAACTTCCCCACACGCTGGGGACAGTTCCGCATTCTTGGCTTCGAGGGCGTTGTCGCCAATCCAGAGCCCTGCAATGAGAGCCTGGCGACGCCGATGAAGCGCGTGGAGGCGGCGGTGGCGCTGGTGATGGGCGACATTCATTCGTCTCCTCCGCTGGTGCGCATCCACTCGCAATGCCTGACGGGCGATGTGTTCCACTCGCTCCGCTGCGACTGCCGGCAGCAGTTGGAGCTGGCCATGGGCATGATCGCGGAGGCTGGCGCAGGCATCCTTCTCTACGAGCAGCAGGAGGGCCGCGGCATCGGCCTGATGGCCAAGCTGCGCGCCTACGAGCTGCAGGACCAGGGCTTCGACACGGTGGAGGCCAACGAAGAGCTTGGCTACAAGGCCGACTGCCGCGTCTTCGAGCTGCCGGCGGAGATGCTGAAAATGCTCGGCGTCGCATCCGTCCGCCTCATCACGAACAATCCGGAGAAGGTGGCGGCGCTCGAGTCCGTCGGCATCGAGGTGGTCGAACGCGTCTCCGCGGAGGTGGCGTCCGAGGCGACCTTCGAGAAATACCTCCAGGTGAAGCGGGACAAAATGGGCCACATCGACGACCGCCAGCCAGAGCGCGTCCCGCAGAGGCTGTCCTCGTAAAGCGGCTCTACTTCGCCGCTCGCATCCCCATCACAACCTTCGCCGTCGTCACCGCCTGCCCCACATGCCGCTGCGTATGGTCGGCGCAATGCACCAGCAAACCTCCCACAGAGGTGGGCAATTGCGCCCGTCCGACGCCGCGAAACGTGGCGTACGACTCCGCCGCAAACGCGCGCACTCGCGCAGCAGATGCTTCGAGCGCGGCCCGCAACTCCGCGAACAGCTCCTGGCGCGACGCTCCCCCATCCAACTCGCTCTTCATCGCAGCGATCTGAGCGCCGTCCAGCTTCCCGCCCTCCGCATACGTCAGCAAGCGGTCAAGGCTCCGCGCGATGTGCCGCAGATGGAACGCAACCGGCGCAAGCTCGTAGGGGCGCGCATTCATCTCCACGTCGCTCAATCCGCCGCACCACTCGCGCAGATCCTCCTCGGCTAGCTCCATCGCATGCAGCACCGCCCGCCGCACCGCATCCACCTCGGTCAAGGTTCCTCGAAGCCACGGCTCCGGCTGTTGCGTGCTCATGTTGCTCTCCCTTTGGCTTTGGAAATTCCTGTGCCCCAACGCATGGACGACTGAATTGTAATCATACGCAACGCCTGCGGCTGCTAACCTTCCTTCCATCAGGTACGTTCAACATTGCAGCAGAGGTGTTCGCCATGGAGACTGCCGTCTCCCATCGTTCTTCCCCGGCGCGGGTCCGCATCGCAATCCCACTCGCAACGGCGCTCGCAGCCTTGCTGTGCTGCGCATTGGCAACGGCCCAGCCCTCTCCATCGGCCCAATCGGCGTCGCAGGCCATGCAAGCCGCGCAGCCAGAGGCGCAGGCCGGGCAGGCGGTTCCGCATGTCGGAAAAACGGTTGCAACTCTGCCGGCGCACATCACGCTGCCCATCGTGCTTGCCCATACCATCGACTCGCGCCACGCCGTCGTGGGCCAGCCAGTCGTGGGCAAGCTGGCGCAGCACGTTCAGATCGGGCCGGACGCCTGGCTGCCAAAAGGCGCCCTTGTCCAGGGGCGCATTCTGGCGGTGAACGCGGCGCAGTCCGCCACAGGGCCGAGCGTCGCCTTCGAGTTCCATCGGGTGACCGCAAAGCATTCCGTGTGGAGGACGAAGACTTCCCTGCTCGCGCTCGCCTCTCTGATGGAGGTCTACGAGGCGACCGAGCCAGCCACTGATTTCGACGATCGCGCAAACCAGAACGAGCATGCATGGACGGTGCGGCAGATCGGCGGCGACATCGTCTACCGCGACTCGGACCGGATCGATGACAGCCATGGCCAGCGCGTGGGCACCGAGGACGCGCAGGGGCAATACTCGCTTCCCGGCGTCAATTCGGACGGCAGCCCGCAACTGCCCCGCGCGCTGGGCCTGTTCTCCACCACGGCGCATGGGGTCTACGGTATGCCCGGCTACACCTTTGCGAACGAGAAAAAGACCGGCGCCATTGCCATCAACGCCG
>JAJZHR010000027.1 GCA_021810815.1 Acidobacteriota bacterium
CTGGGCAAGCAAACCCCGGACGAGGTGCGCAAGCTTTTCTGGCAGGCCCGCGAAGATGTGGATGCGGACACGCGCGGCTTCGCCGAGGACATCTTCCGCGTCGCAACCGAGCGGCAGCCCGAGGTGGATGCTCTGATCGAGCACCACGCGCAGAACTGGCGGCTGGAGCGGATGCAGGTGGTGGATCGGAACCTGCTGCGGGCGGCGATCGGAGAGATGCTCGGCTTCCCCATGACGCCCGCGCCGATCATCATCAACGAGTCGCTGGAGGTAGCCCGCATTTATGCAGCGCCGGAGTCGGTGCAGTTCCTTAATGGCGTGCTGGATGCTGTTGCCAAGGCTGTGCTCGCGGCGCGCTTGAAGTAGTACGGCCCTTCTTAACCGGGCATGGGGATGGTTGGATCTCCATAGCAGATTCCAACAGGGACTCAGAAGCATTGCTGCAAAAGGAGAAGGCCCCCTCGAGGGGGCCTTCTCCTTTTGCAGCAATGTGCAGTCTAGGTCGTGGGCCGCGGCTTGGCTGCGAGCAGGTCTGGAACTACCTGCTTGCCTGTCGGATCCAGCAACTGCGGGTTGATCTGCTTGATGTCGGTGAGCGTCTGAGTGTTGATGATATGCACCAGATTGTCGCCGGACGTGCCCGCGTAGAAGGTCTGGTTGTCTGGGCTGAAGACACCGTTCGTGGGAGCGCTGGCTCCTTTGAGCGGAATCTCCGTCAATGTGCCTGCGCTGCCTGTGATGGGCCTGTATGCAGGAAGCAAGGCCGAGGCTGCCGAGGCTCCGGTGGAGGCGAAGTATGTGACGAAAGCCACCGAGGAGTCTGTCGCTGGAACCACGTAGTTGATCGAAGAGGCGCTCACGCCGGTCAGGGGCGCTGTCGTCACGGAGTTGTTGAACTTCATCCCCGTGCCGTTGGCCGGGCAAGCGCCAATGGGAAGAGTGACAGCGATATCTGACAGCAGGGGAACTCCCGTGGAAATGGTGGCACCAAGAATGTGCTTGCCGTCATTGGTCGCTGCGATTCTGTCTGTTGGCGTCGGTGCCTGGCCGGCCAGCGGGTAGTAGTCCGCTGGGTTGACGGTAGTGTCGGCGCAGTAGCTGTGGGCCGTGGTGGTGTTGCCGGCGAGGTATGCACCCACGTCCGGAACGGTGACAGCGATGTCGGTGGATCCTGTGCTCGACGTGTCGTAGATGTGCCACCCGGTGAAGTTGGAGTAGACGTAGAGCTTGCCGGGACCAACGATGTATACCGCCTGGCTGTCAGGCGAGTACTCGGCGCGCGTTCCGGTTCCACCGAAGCTAGTGTAGGAGCCGCTCGCCGTGTTGTAGAGGTAGAGAAGATTGTGAACCGGGTCGCTCATGACCAGGGTATCGCCGTCCGGAGAGACTGTAAGCACGGTTCCAGAGACGTTGTTATCTTCTTTTACGAGCGAGTTGGACACAGCGTTGACCACCATCAGCTCGGTCGCGCTGCCGAAGTAAAGGCTGGTGCCGCTCTCGTTGATCACCATTGAATTCGGCACATAGGGCAGCAGAATTGGATTTCCGATGGTACTGGTGCTGAAGTCCACCGGAACGTAGTAGCGCGACTGCGTGCTTGCGATATACAGGATGGTCTGGACGGTGCCAGGTGTGAGGATCTGAATGGGATTGGAGACGACGGGCTTGCCGGTGCCCAGGATGCCAATCTGCTCAAACGGCGCCGGGTTGCAGATGCTCGGCTGGCAGATGGCGGTGATGGTGGCTGCACCAGGATAGAGAGCGCTGGCGAGGCCCGACGAGCCAATCGTGGTGGTCGGCGGCGTGGTGGAGACGAATGTCAGTCCCGTGCTGTTGATGATCACAGGGTTGTTGTTCGTGTCCGTAAGCGTCGCAGTGATCGGCTGGGTGTTGCCCTGGTAAACGACGACCGAGTTGCCCGTGACTCCGGCGACTGACAGAGCAATGTTCTTTGGCGGGCAGGTGTAGAAGAAGCCTGCAGTGCTGGTGGCCTGGGCAACGGTTGCTGTGATTACGGTGGAGCCTGGCTGTTCGGCTGTGGCAACACCGCCCTGGTCAATCGAGACGATGCTGGAATCCTGCGGTGCGAACAGCAGGTTGCCGACCGCGCAGGAAATGTTCTGGCTGCCGCTCATCACGAGCGCTGCCAACTGCCCTGTGAAACCCTGGGAGATGCAGGAGTTGCCTGTGTACACCGGCGGCGGTGTTTGTCCGGTGGTGTACTGCACGATGTTGTTCGGGCAACAATTGGATGTTTGAGTTGCTCCGGTCTGGGTAGAGCAGTCTGTGCTCGATGGGCTGCTGAGCGAGACGCTGGTGACTGGAGGATGAACGAAGACGGGGACTTTATTGCTGCCTACGCCATTGCCTGTTGCTGTGAGCAGCGCCACACCTGTTTTGTTAGTGGGAATGCAGGTGGTGAAGTCGGCGACGCCGGCCGGCGAGTTGCGGTTCCACGTTCCGCCGCAAAGTGCGCCTGTGGGCGACACATCGGCGATGGTCATGTCAGAGGTGCCGTAGGTGTATTTGCCAATGCCGACGTTGGTGTGGCGGCAGTCCTGGGCAGACGGCGCGCCGAGCTGTCCGGTGGCGCCGTAGTTCAGCGATACACCTGTCGTCTTCGGTTCAAGCAGGACAGACACGACCTGGCCTAATTCAAGCCCGGAGTCTCCTCCGTTGCAATAAACGACAGTGTTCTTGCTGCATCCCGCAATGGAGAA
This sequence comes from Acidobacteriota bacterium, assembly GCA_021810815.1. Lineage (GTDB taxonomy): Bacteria > Acidobacteriota > Terriglobia > Terriglobales > Acidobacteriaceae > JAJZHR01. The sequence continues at coordinate 2,721 of JAJZHR010000027.1, forward strand.
TCCAACGGGCAAGGAGACGAGGGAAAGCAAAAGGAAGGTGAGAAGCCGACGCATTGAACCTCCCCGTCCGGCGGGCCATGCGGCCACGCAGGACGGTACTGTTGCTGCAAAGATGACTTAAGTCGAAGCTTTACGCCCGAACCTAGAGTGTAGAAGGTGGGGCGGATTCAGGCAAACATCTGTCTGTTCCACCCCGGTTCGCGGAGGGAGGCACCGCTATTTCGCGGTGGGCATATAGGCCTCGAACCATGCGAGAGCGCGCTCAAGCACGTCTCTGCGATGGTCGTAGCTGACGAAGCGATGGCCTTCGTCCGGATAGACGACCAGCTGCGTGGGGACGCCCTCTGCCTTCAGTGCGTGCCAAAATTCGAACGACTGCGGGGCTGGACACTCGCCGTCGCGATCACCCACCACCACTAGGGTTGGTGTCTTCGCATTCTTGATGTAGTTGATGGCCGAACTCTTGGCGTAGATTGCAGGATCGTCATATACCGACTTGCCGAAGAATGGAATCATCCATTGGTCAATGGAGTTCTCACCGTAATAGCTCTGCCAGTCGGAGATGCCGGCGCCGGCTACGGCCGCGCGAAAACGGTTGGTTTGGGTGACGGTGAACATCGTCGCAAATCCGCCGTAGCTCCATCCCGTCAGTCCCTCGCGCTTCGGATCGATCGGGAGCTTCTTCTCCAGCACGTCCAGCCCCGCAAGCACATCGCGCAGATCGCCATAGCCGAGATCCTTGACGTTGGCCCGCGTGAATGCCTCTCCCTGGCCAAAGCTCCCGCGCGGGTTTGGCATGAACACAAAGTAGCCTAGGGCGGAGAAGGGAACACCTCCATAGCCCACGCCCGGCCAGCGCGGCATCGCGGCTGCCGATGGGCCTCCATGCACCATCGTGATCATCGGATACTTCTTTGCCGGGTCATAGTCCGCTGGGTATAGCAGCCACCCCTGCACATTGAATCCCTCATTGGTCCAGGTCATGGATTCCGACTTGCCCCACGACGGCTTAAGGCTATCGTTCAGATGCGTCAGCTGCTGGAGATGCGCGAGCGGTCCAGACCATACTTCTGGCGGGTGCTCGAACGAACTGCGTATGAGGGCGAGATTGCCCGAACGGGCGAGGGACACGCTCATCTCCAGCCGCCCATCTCCAACCGAGTCAGGCAGCGTCAGGTTGTATTCGCTGGACTCCTGTCCAGATGCAATGTCATAGCTGAACAGATGACTGGAGCCGCCGGAGATCTCCGCTACGCCCAGCGAGTCGTCGCCGATCCAGGTGAACCATGCGGGACTTGCCTTGCGGTCTGGCGTGATGTTCTTTGGAGAGCCGCCTGCGGACGGCATCAAGTAAATGTCGCCGCCAGTGGATCCCTGATCACTCATAATGCCGCCAATGAAGGCGATCTGTTTGCCATCGGGCGACCAGCGCGGAACCGCGATCTGCATCCCGTGCAGAGTCCCTTCCACCTTGCTTGGATCGAGAATCGAGTGAGCAGTGGTGGCCGCTGCTGTATTGACTGAGCCAGCTGGGCCTCCAAAGAGATAGGGCTGCGTGTAGAGCTGTGCTACCCACCAGTTGTTCTCTCCCGGCGCCGGTGCCGCAATATACGCAAGTTCCTTTGAGTTCGGAGCCCAGTCAAATTCGTACACGTAGAGCTTCGGCGGCGTCACCATCCACGTCCCTGCATGCGCCACATCGACCACGGCGACGCGCTGGACCTCCACGCCATCCTCGCCAATCACCCCTGATGGCGGCTTCTCAGCTGCCAAGGCGCTTGCAACGCGCGTCGCGTTCTGCACGTAGAGATAGCCGATGGACATTCCATCAGGCGACCATGCCGGATCCCGCAGCAGACCCTTTGCCTGGGTCACAGAGCGAACCTGGTTGGTAGCCAGCGTCCATACGAAAATCTGCGCCTGGTGCGACGGCTCTCCTGTAGGTGTGCATTCCGAGAGGAACGCCAGTCGCTTCCCGTCTGGTGACCAGGCCGGGGATTGGCTGGAGCATTTGCTCGCGCTGAGGTTGTCGATGTTGGAGATGGTGTCAGGAGAGATGATGCGGTCCCAGGCTCCGTCCTGCGCTGCTCCATCCGGCGCAATCCCGGTCAAATGCAGCTCTGTTCCGTATTGGTTCGCCAGGCTCCACGCAACAAATGTCCCGTCGGGAGAAATCGCTGCGTCGACGGGGATCCGGGTTCTGCCGAGCTGGCTGATGATCCCGGCAATGCGGCTGTCCTGTGGGGGTGCCGCGACATTGCCTTGAGCTGAGGCGAAGGTCGCAGCAAGAGCGAGAAGAGCGGCGGGAAGCAAACGGGAACGTACGATCATGCAGAGGATGCTAGCATTTTCGCCGCCGGAAATGGCAGGGAATTCCTACTGTGACTGGTGCGCCGTTTGCCCGCTGCCGCTGGCTTCCCGTGGATCCAGCATTACCTGCGCCCCCGACTTACGCAATCAGCCGAGATCAATCGGCGATTCCTGCCCGATCCTCCTGTCGCTTAAGAATCCTGCTCAAATGCTGAAGAATTCCTCAACGTTTGGCAGAATTTCCTCGGAATGCCTCGAGGTTGCTTGACGAGCGCTGGGCTGCTTGTTATTGTTAGAAGGTTCCACGAGTGTCCTGAGCGCATCGCTATGAGTGCGAGCGGCGTTCGAGGAAGTAGTCAAGCCCTTCGGCGGGCTTGACATTTTCACGAAGCCCATGACGGACGGAACGACTCGCAGGTTGGCAAGGCTCAATGTTGCTGACGGTGTCTGCGGAGCACTCGAAAACCTGGTGCCTGCGACATCTTCCACCTTGGAAGGCTATGCAGGCCGAAACCCCGAAACGGAGCCGGCTTGGCGGTAGATCGCCTGAGCGCTCGGCCACCGTCGCGGTTCTCGTCTGGCACCGAAATGTAGTACCTGAAGATTGGGCCGCGATAGTGGCAGGGCTTGGTGTGGTGCGCTAAAGCGTACTGCTATCTCCGCGTGGAGTTTGCGTGAAGGTCTGCTCTGGGCCTGAGGCGGTTCTGCCGTGCTTGCCCTTTGCGCGGCAAGGGTTTGGTTTTGGGCTGCAAGTAGGAATCGCAGCGGGTTGGGTTGCAGGGGTTTGGTTTCACCGCTTTTGTTGTTTTTGAGTAGTAAGGAGATTTGGTTTGCCTACGTTCAATCAGCTCGTGAAGCAGGGCCGCACGCCGACGAAGTACAAGACCGCCAGCCCTGCGCTGCAGGGATCTCCGCAGCGCCGTGGCGTTTGCACTCGCGTCTACACGCAGACGCCAAAGAAGCCGAACTCCGCGCTGCGCAAGGTCGCCCGCGTCCGGCTCACCAACGGCATCGAAGTCACCACGTATATCCCTGGCATTGGCCACAACCTGCAGGAGCACTCGATTGTGCTCATTCGCGGCGGCCGTGTGAAGGATCTGCCGGGTGTTCGCTATCACGTCGTCCGTGGAACTCTGGACTCGGTCGGTGTCGCCAACCGCAAGCAGAGCCGGTCGAAGTATGGAGCCAAGCGCGCTAAGGGTGGAGCAGTTCCGGCAAAGGGTAAGAAGTAGTACTAGGGCCTCGAGCACTGATTTGGTAATTCGTAAGAGGATTGCGCAACAGGATTGCAAGACGAGAAGGATTTAGGGCATGCCTAGAAAAGGTCACATTGCGAAGCGCGAAGTAGCTCCAGACCCGGTCTATGGATCGACGCTGGTCACCAAGTTTGTGAACTCCTTGATGTGGGGCGGCAAGAAGTCGACCGCTCAGGGAATCTTCTACGAGGCGATGACCAACCTTGAGCAGAAGGGTGGCGATGAGGCGCTCAAACTGTTCAAAAAGGCAGTGGAGAACGTTAAGCCACTGCTCGAAGTGAAGAGCCGCCGCGTCGGTGGAGCGAACTACCAGGTTCCGATCGAAGTGAATCCTGAGCGCCGCACCTCGCTCGCCATTCGCTGGCTGGTTACGTTTGGTCGTGCGCGCGGTGAGAAGGGCATGGTTGACAAGCTGACCGCCGAGTTGCTGGATGCTGCCAATGGCCGTGGAGCCGCGATGAAGAAGAAGGAAGACGTTCATCGCATGGCTGAAGCTAACAAGGCGTTCGCGCACTACCGCTGGTAGTTGCCGGACGAATCGGAAATGGGATCAAGTAGGGGATGTAATCCTCGATCTTGTATCCAGACAAAGAATCGCAAGATTTCCCGCAGACCTCAGGTCTGCAAAGTGAGAGAGCATCGTGGCCCGTACCGTACCTCTAAATCGTTGCCGGAATATCGGAATCATGGCGCACATCGACGCCGGAAAGACGACGACAACCGAACGCATTCTTTTCTATACGGGTATTACGCACCGTATCGGAGAGGTGCATGAGGGCACGGCGACCATGGACTGGATGGAGCAGGAGCAGGAGCGCGGCATCACTATCACTTCCGCTGCCACCACCTGCACCTGGCGTGATATCCGCATTAACATCATCGACACTCCCGGCCACGTGGACTTCACGGCCGAGGTAGAGCGTTCGCTCCGTGTGCTCGATGGCGCAGTGGCTTGCTTTGATGCCGTCGCCGGTGTGCAGCCGCAGTCTGAGACGGTCTGGCGTCAGGCCGACAAGTACAAGGTTCCCCGTATCTGCTTCATCAATAAGATGGACAAGGCTGGCGCTGACGCCGTCTACGCGACCAGCACCATCGTGGATCGTCTGGGCGCGCGCGCTGTGCCGATCAATATCCAGATTGGCGCAGAGGCGAAGTTCGCCGGCGTTGTGGATCTAGTTACGATGAAGGCTATTTACTGGCATGACGAGACCATGGGCGCGGAGTATTCAGTCGAGGAAATTCCCGCCGAGTTGCTGGAGATTTCCCAGCAGGCGCGGCACGACCTGATCGAAGCTGTTGCCGACAGCGATGACGAGATACTGAACCTCTTCCTCGAAGGCCAGGAGCCAACCGAGAAGCAGCTTAAGGCCGGCATCCGCAAGGCCACCATCGCGATGAACATCTTCCCGGTGCTGTGCGGCTCGTCCTTCAAGAATAAGGGTGTGCAGACGTTGCTCGACGCTGTGGTGGACTATCTGCCCAGCCCGCTGGACATTCCTCCCATTCAGGGGCATAACCCGTACAACATGGAAGAGGTCATCGTTCGGCACGCAGATGACAAGGAGCCATTCTCGGCTCTAGGCTTCAAGATCATGACCGATCCGTTTGTCGGCCAGTTGATCTTCATCCGCGTCTACTCCGGCCAACTGAAGACCGGCGACTCGGTATTGAATCCGCGTACGGGCAAGACCGAACGCATTGGCCGCCTGCTGAAGATGCACGCCAACAAGCGCGAGGAGATCACTGAGATCCTCGCTGGCGATATCTGCGCCGCTGTCGGCCTGAAGAATCTGGTCACGGGCGACACGATCTGCTCGGACAAGACACCGGTTGTTCTGGAGTCTATTGACTTCCCCAAGCCAGTCATCGCGGTTGCAGTTGAGCCGAAGACCAAGGTGGACCAGGAGAAGATGGGCATGGCGTTGGCGAAGCTGGCGCAGGAAGATCCCACGTTCCGCGTGCACACCGATGTGGACTCCGGACAAACCATTATTGAGGGTATGGGCGAGCTCCACCTGGAGATCATCGTCGACCGCATGATGCGCGAGTACAAGGTTGAGGCCAATGTCGGCAAGCCGCAGGTAGCGTACCGCGAGACCATCCGGTCGAATTCTGAGGCCGAGGGCAAGTACATCCGGCAGACGGGTGGGTCGGGCAACTATGGCCACGCTAAGATTCGTATCTCGCCCAATGAGCCGGGCAAGGGTTACGAATTCTCGAATGACACCAAGGGCGGCACGATTCCCAAGGAGTACATCAAGCCCATCGACCAGGGCATTCAGGAAGCAATGTTGGGTGGCATCCTGGCCGGGTACGAGATGGTGGACATTAAGGTCTCCCTCTACGACGGTAGCTACCACGATGTTGATTCGAATGAAATGGCATTCAAGATCGCCGGCTCCATGGCATTCAAGGAAGCCGCGCGTAAGGCGAAGCCGGTTCTGCTCGAGCCCGTGATGGCGGTCGAAGTGATTGTCCCCGAGGACTACATGGGTACGATCATCGGCGACCTAAACTCCCGGCGCGGACGCATCGAGGGCATGGAGATGGTCGGTGGCTCTCAGGCTATCAAGGCCAACGTTCCTCTCAGCGAGATGTTTGGCTACGCAACCCACATGCGGTCTTCCACGCAGGGCCGCGCCAACTACTCGATGCAGTTCAGCCGCTACGAAGAAGCGCCCCGGTCGGTGAGTGAAGAGATCATCGCCAAGGTGCAGGGCAGGGAAGTAGCGCGATAGCCGTCAGACTACGCGCTCGACAAGTTTGATTTATCCGAAATAAGAACGAGAACACGAAAAGGACAGAGCGACATGGCGAAGGAAAAGTTTGACCGTTCGAAGCCGCACGTGAATGTAGGAACGATCGGCCACATCGATCACGGCAAGACGACGCTGACGGCGGCGATCACGAAGGTGCTTTCCAAGCACAACCCGAACAACAAGTTCCGTTCGTTCGACACGATCGACAACGCACCCGAGGAGCGGGAGCGTGGCATCACGATCGCGACGGCTCACGTGGAGTACGAGACGGCGAACCGGCACTACGCGCACGTGGACTGCCCTGGCCACGCGGACTACATCAAGAACATGATCACGGGAGCGGCGCAGATGGACGGCGCGATCCTGGTGGTCGCGGCGACCGATGGACCGATGCCGCAGACCAAGGAGCACGTTCTTCTGGCGCGCCAGGTGGGCGTTCCGTACATCGTGGTGTTCCTGAACAAGTGCGACGCGGTTGAGGACGAGGAGCTGATCGACCTGGTGGAGATGGAAGTGCGCGAGCTTCTGTCGAAGTACGACTTCCCCGGCGACGACGTTCCTGTGATCCGCGGCTCTGCTCTTGGAGCGCTGAACGGCGAGGCGAAGTGGGAAGCCAAGATCGACGAGCTGATGGATGCGGTGGACAAGAGCATTCCGCAGCCGGAGCGCGCGATCAACCTTCCGTTCCTGATGCCGATCGAGGATATTTTCTCGATCTCGGGTCGCGGCACGGTGGTGACGGGCCGCATCGAGCGCGGCAAGGTGAAGGTGGGCGAGGACTGCGAGATCGTCGGCTTCCGCGAGACGCGCAAGACGGTGTGCACGGGCGTGGAGATGTTCAAGAAGCAGTTGGACGAGGGTCTTGCGGGCGACAACGCGGGTCTTCTTCTGCGCGGCATCGCGAAGGAGGATGTGGAGCGCGGGATGGTTCTGGCGAAGCCGGGATCGATCAAGCCGCACACCAAGTTCAAGGGCGAGATCTACGTGTTGAGCAAGGAGGAAGGCGGCCGCCACACGCCGTTCTTCAACGGCTACCGCCCGCAGTTCTACTTCCGCACCACGGACGTGACGGGAACGGCGAAGTTGCCGGAAGGCACGGAGATGGTGATGCCGGGCGACAACGTGGCGCTTGAGATCGAGCTGCACACGCCGGTTGCGATGGAGAAGGGTCTGCGCTTCGCCATCCGCGAAGGCGGCAGGACGGTAGGCGCCGGCGCGATCTCCGAGATCATCGCGTAAGACAGGGAACAGGGAAAGACGGCTCGGTTTCGGCTTTGAGTCTTGAGCGATGGGCTCGGAGTCGAAACCAGGCTGGTTTTTCAGATTTGCATCGCCACGCCGGGGATGCGGAAATCGGTTAGGATAAAGAGATGCGCGAAATCATCACATTGCAATGCACTGAGTGCAAGGAGCGGAATTACTCGACGACGAAGAACAAGAAGACGACCACGGGCCGTCTTGAGCTCTCGAAGTTCTGCAACCGCTGCCGCAAGCACCAGCCGCACAAGGAAACGAAGTAAGAGCAGCTCTTAGCGCTTAGCTGCTAGCTTTTAGCTTTTTCATGCCCACTGGCGAAATGTCAGCCCGGAAGAAAAGAGCTGGAAGCTAGCGGCTAAGAGCTAGCAGCTCGCTCGCACAGGGGCGTAAGCTCAACGGTTAAACTGCCGGTCTCCAAAACCGGACTTCTCGGTTCGAATCCGAGCGCCCCTGCCAGACATTTTCAGCGGGCCACGCCGGAACGGCTGGTCGGGCTTCAACAGGCTTTCATATAGCACGGGTCAAACAGAAGCAGAGGCGTTATGGCAAAAGCAATGACGGTGTCGGGATCGGCCGAGGAAACCCCCAAGTGGAAAGCGGGGCCGGAGCATTTCATCGACTTTCTGAAGGACGTTCGCAACGAGACCAAGAAGCTGGTCACACCGTCGAGGGCAGAGGTTCAGACCACGACGTTCGTCGTCATCGTCACCGTGTTCATGTTCGCGGCGTACTTCTGGCTGGTGGACAACGTCATCGGCCGCGCCATTGAGGCCGTTCTGAAGCATTTGACCACTCACTAAGCCGAGCAGTTGGACGGCAGATTCGCGGCAGCAAAAGAAGGCACCCATGGCAGCAGAAGAGACGATTCCGGCAGCGCAGGACGCAGAGGGCACGGTGGCCGCACCAGAAACTGCGGCTGGCGAAACCCTCGCGGCGCCGGTCAACGAGAATTTCAAGTGGTACATCATCCACGCCTACTCCGGGTTCGAGCGCAAAGTGCGCGAATCGCTGGAGAGCCGCATCCAGGCGTTCGGCCTGCAGAACCGCATCGGCCGCATCATGATCCCCACCGAGCCGGTCACCGAGCTGCGCAATGGCAAGAAGTACACCATCGAGCGCGTCTTCCTTCCCGGCTATGTGCTGGTGGAGATGGATCTGGACAACGATCTGTGGCATGTCATCAAGAACACGCCGCGCGTCACCGGCTTCCTGGGCACAGGCGACAAGCCCGTCTCGCTCTCTGAGGCCGAGGTCAGCTCCATCCTCTTCCGCAGCGAAGGCGACAAGGACAAGCCGAAGCAGAAGGTCAAGTTCGAGAAGGGCGAGCAGGTTCGCATCACCGAGGGGCCATTCGCCAACTTCAACGGCATTGTGGACGATGTGAACGAGGACCGCGAGACGCTGAAGGTGATGGTCACGATCTTCGGCCGCTCGACCCCGGTGGAACTCGACTTCTCCAAGGTGGAAAAGTCCGTCGAATAGTTATTGGAACGTTGGAAGCATCGCGGCCGCAAGCGGGCCGCACGAGATTGAGCTGCGGCCATCAGGGCCGGTAGCTGAAAGCTAAAGAGGAAATCGCAATGGCACCGAAGAAAATCACAGGTTACGTCAAGCTCCAGATCATGGCCGGCAAAGCAACCCCGGCTCCTCCCGTCGGCCCCGCTCTCGGCCAGGCCCAGGTCAACATCATGGAGTTCTGCAAGCAGTTCAACGCGCGCACCGGAGCGAAGGAGATGGAGGGTCTCACCATCCCCGTCGTCATCACCGTGTTCGCCGACCGCAGCTTCACCTTCATCACCAAGACGCCTCCTGCGCCGGTGCTGCTGCTGAAGGCCGCTGGCATCGCCAAGGGCGCTGGCAACCCGCTGAAGGACAAGGTCGGCAAGGTCACCGAGAAGCAGATCATGCAGATCGCTACCCAGAAGATGCCCGACCTGAACTCGAACACCGTGGAAGCGGCGGCGCGCAGCATTCGCGGCACAGCACGCTCCATGGGCATCGAAGTCGTCGCCTAAGCCGGCTTT